>JBFGFG010000036.1:0-12141 GCA_041579655.1 Nitriliruptoraceae bacterium | reverse complement strand
TCGAACCGGCGGCCTCGTCGTCCCGAACGACGCGCGCTAACCAAGCTGCGCTACATCCCGGTCCTGCCCTCATGGAGGGCCGGGGGAGCGTACCGACGGCCGCCGACAGCGGCCAACAGGCGACGCAGGCGTTCGCTCAGCTCGTCAGGTGCAGCACCGAAGCCTCGGGGCGGCACCCGAACCGGAACGGCGCGTACACGCTCTGGCCGAGGCCCGGCGTGACGTGCAGCCACGCCTCGCCGACCCGGCTCGCGCCGCGCACCTGGTCCAGCGGCAGGTCGCAGTTGCCCACCAACGCCCCGATGCCCGGTAGCCGCACCTGACCGCCGTGGGTGTGGCCGGAGAGCACCACGTCACAGCCCGCGCCGACCAGCATCTCGACGGCCTCCACGTACGGCGCGTGCACGAGCCCCAGACGAAGATCGGCATCGGCCGCCCCGTCGGGGACCACGTCCTGCGGCTGGGGCAGCACGAAGTCGGCCATGTGCGGGTCATCGAGCCCGCTCACCGCCACCGTCCGCTCGCCGACCGTGATGGTGCTGCCGGCGTTGCGCAGCACGGTCCAGCCCGTCGCCTCGAGCCCAGCGATGAACCGGTCGGTGTCGAGCCGGTTGCCGTGGAGCCGTGCCTCGGGGTCGGAGAAGTACAGGTGCGGTGACTTCGCGGTCGGGCCGTACAGGTCGTTGGAGCCCAGCACCACGAGGCCCGGCGTCCCGTCCGCCGTGAGCGGACGCAGCAGCTCGACGGTCGCGTCCTCGGCCCCGACCGCGCCGAGGAGGTCCCCGGACGCGACCACCAGGTCCGGCCGCACGTCCGCGGCGGTCCGGGCGAGGAACCGGGCCATCCGGGGCTCGGGTGGCGTCAGGTGCGTGTCAGCCACGTGCAGCACCCGCATGGGCGGCCCGGACCGCAGCACGCCGTCGAGCACGAGGTCACGCCGGCGGAACCACCGCTGCTCCACGAGGACGCCGTAGCCCACGCAGGCCGCAGCCATCCCCGCGGCCATGGCCGCCCCCATCGCCGCGTGGCGCACCGCCGACGTCACGTGTCAGTGCCGCCGCCGCCGCCCTCAGCGGGTGCGGTTGAGGGGTCCGGGGTCGGGGTCGGATCCGGCTTGGGGTCCGGCTTCGGCTTGGGGTCGGGCTTCGGCTTGGGGTCCGGCTTGGGGTCGGGCGAGGGCGAGGGCGAGGGCGAGGGCGCCTCGTACTTCCCGACCTGCAGCACGATCTGCGGGTTCGTGGACGGGTCGACCTTGCTGCCCGGGGCGAGGCTCTGCTCGAGCACCAGCCCGTTGTCGGTCTGGACGGTCGTGACCTTCTGCTGGATGACGACCGTGAAGCCGGCGTCGAGGCCTGCGGTCTTCGCCTCGTCGGCGGTCATCCCGATGAACCTCGGGACCGTGGGCATCGGCAGGGAGCCGTCCGAGAGCTCGACGATGACGGCGCTGCCGGCTGCCACGCTGGAGCCTGCCGCCGGGATCTGGCGCACGAACGTGTTCACGGGTCGGTAGTCCTCGACCTTCTTCACGAACAGCCGCAGGTTCGCCTCCTCGACGATGCTGCGCATGGCGCCGGTGGACTTCACCGCGGACAGGTCCGGAACCTTCGCGCCGGGCTGGCGGCCCGGTGCGGGGAACGACCCGGCGTCGCGGCCGGACATGGCCTGCTGCATGTAGGCGGACCACATCGGCGCGGGGATCGTGCCGCCGAACACGCGCTTGCGGTACTGACCCGCGATGACCTGACCCTCGAGGTAGCGGGTCTCGACGCAGCCCCGGGTGTCGGTCTCGGTGTTGACCTCGAAGCAGGAGCTGTCCTTGGCGGCGCAGCGGTCCGGGTTCAGCTCGCACGAGTAGGTGGCGACACCGTTGGGGTAACCCACCCACGCGGCGGTCGCCAGCTGCGGGACGTAGCCCACGAACCACGCGTCGCGGTAGTCCTGCGTCGTGCCGGTCTTGCCACGCACCGGGTGCGGGCGCATCTCGCCGGCGATCCGCGGCGCGGTACCGCCCGGGTTCACCGGGCCCTTCATGATGTCGATGACACGGTCGGCGATGGACTGGTCGATCGCCTGCGTGCAGTCCGGGGTGTGCTCGTACAGCAGCTTGCCGTCGCGGGTCTCGATGCGGCTGACGGCGTACGGGCGGCAGTACTCGCCACGGGCCGCGAGCGTCGCGTACGCGGCGGCCATCTCCAGCGGGAACACCTCGCCGGTGCCGAGCGCGACCGAGCACACGGGCACGATCTCGGACGCGAAGATGCCCATGCGGCTGGCGGTGTCGACGACCTTGGCCGGACCGACCTCGCTGATCAGCTTCGAGTGGAAGACGTTCGAGGACGCCTTCACGCCGGTGTACATGTTGAGGTAGCCGCCGCCACCGCCGGAGTTGTTCGGGCGCCACGCCTTCTGGTCCGAGCAGCCCGCCGGGCCGTCGATCAGCTGCCCGCTGCGGGAGTCGGCGGTCCAGCCCGGGGGGAACCCGGCCTCGAGCGCGGCGGTGATCAGCAGCGGCTTGAAGGACGAGCCCGGCTGGCGGCCGGCGCGGCTCGAGCTGGCGTCGGCCGGCACCAGCGGGTTGAACTTGGTCTGGTCGCAGAGCGTGCGGCCCTCGTCGTCGAAGCCGATCGGCTCGGCGCACGCGCCGTAGTCGAACGGTCCGATGGCCATGGTCGTGATCGCGCCGTCGCCGGGGACCACGCTGACGATGCCGCCGAACGGCTCGCGCGCGAGCTCGTCGCGGGGCTCGTCGGTGTAGGACAGGTGCTCGGTGATGGACTCGACCGCGGCCTGCTGCAGCGTCGGGTCCAGCGTGGTGTAGATGCGCAGACCGGACTGGAACACCGAGGTGATGCGGTCGTCCTCGGTCGTGCCCAGCGCGTCCAGCAGGTCCTGCGGGATCGCCATCGACTCCGCCGCGCCCTGCTTGTAGAGCTGGCGGGTGACGAAGTCGACCCAGAACGGCTCGTCCGTCGCGCTGGCCTCGGTGGGCGCCACCTGCAGCGCGGTGCCCTGCGCCGCCGTCGCCTGCTCGCGGGAGATGAAGCCCTCGGACGCCATCTGGGACAGCACGATGTTGCGGCGCTCACGCGCGTTCTCGGGGTTCGTGATCGGGTTGTTGCCCTCGGGCGAACGGATCATCCCGGCCAGCGTCGCGGACTGCCCCAGGTTCAGCTCCTCGACCGGCACCGAGAAGTAGCGCTCGGCCGCCTTGCCCACCCCGTACACGCCCTGGCCGAGCGGGATCCGGTTGAGGTAACCCTCGAGGATCTCCTCCTTGGTCAGCCGCTGCTCGATCTGGACGGCCCACAGGGCCTCCTGGAGCTTGCGGTCGTAGCTCTGCTCGGTGCGGCGGTCAGCGTCGATGTAGGTGTTCTTCACGAACTGCTGTGTGATCGTCGAGGCACCGCTCTGGATCTCGCCGGCGACGAAGTTGCCGGCGGCCGCGCGCACGATCGACTCGAGGTTGACGCCGTCGTGCGTCCAGAAGTCCGCGTCCTCGGTGGCGACCACCGCGTTGACCACGTCCTTGGGCACCTGGTCCAGCGACACGGTCAGGCGCGACTCGCGGAACGAGATCTCGGCGATCTCGCTGCCGTCAGCGCCGTAGATGAAGGAGTTCTCGATCACCGGCTCGGCGTCCGGGATCGGCGGGACGTCGAACACGTCGCGCTCGATGGTCTCCACGGCGGAGGTCGCCATCACCGCGGCAGGCAGCACCAGCGAGGAGATGAGTCCAGCGGTGGCCAGGGTGATGACGGCGAGCAGCGCCAGCCGGATCGAGATGCCGGCGGACCGTTGCAGCAACGAGTGCACGAGGCCTCCGTGGTGGTGAGGGGGGCCGGGCCGTCAACGGGCGCCCGGGGCGCGAGGTTCCCCCGTCCGCGGGCCGCGCACAACGTACCGGCGGCCCCCGCGCGCAGATGTCACGCTCCGTGATGGCCGTTTGACGGAGAGTTCACGTTCCGACCGGACTAGTCAAGGATGATGGTGCCAACATGGGCGCTTCGGGTCAGTCGTCCGATGTGGCAGGATGCGTAGTGTTGTGACACCGACCGCCCCCGCGGATCGGAACCCAGGTGACGGGAGCCACCCCCATGGACGACCAGACGACTGCGTGGACGGGCAAGGCGCGCTGCCGCGGGCTCGACCCCGAGCAGTTCTTCGTCCGAAGTCTGCAGCAGGCCAAGTCGGCGATCCGCGTCTGCCAGCGCTGCCCCGTCCGCCAGGACTGCCTCGACTACGCCGTGGACCAGAGCATCGAGGTCGGCGTCTGGGGCGGTCTGACCGAGCGCCAGCGTCGGGCCTACGCCCGCCGACGCGTCGCCGAAGCCGTCCGCTGAGGCTGCGTCGACCCCGCCGGCCGCCTCAGAGGTAGCCGGCAGCGTTGACGTCCTCGTCGTCCTCCGCGGGCGCCGGCGGGTGCACCGCTGCGCGCACCTCCTCGGAGGCCTCCTCGAACGAGCCGCCACCGAAGCGCTCGGTGAGCAGCCCGGACACCTTCGACGCCGTGGAGGCGATCGAGATCACCGCGCCCCGCAGCTCGGGGCCGTCGAGGGTCCCGCCCAGCAGCGAGTGGCGCAGCCACACGGCCTGCTGCTCGGCCTCGTACGAGAACGCGCCGAACGCCATCCGGTGGTTGGTGGTGAGCAGGAACCCGGCCAGCTCGGGCGTCAGCGCGATGCCGACGTTGGTGATCGAGTACACGCCCACGTGGGGACCCATCGGTCCCGGCCCCACGGTGACGAACACCCGTGAGCTGTCCGCCGTGAAGGTGAAGTTGCCGAGCGCGTCGACCTCGTAGCCACCGAGCATGGAGCGCAGCTGCGCGCCGACGTACTCCCGCAGCTCCTCGGCATCGACGAAGATCCCCGTGCGGCGCGGCGGGGGCGGCGGCGAGATACCGCTGGCCTTCGCGCGCGCGACCAGGGCGCTGCGCTCGTCGACCTCGTCCGCCGGGTCATCGCCCGGCGAGCCGGCCGCCTGTGCCGCCGAGCCCGGACGGGCATCGTCCTGCTCCTGCTCGGCGACGACCTCCTCGGGCGACGCGTCCGGGGTCTCGGGCGTCGGGGTGTCGGACGCTGGGGTCTCGGGCTGGTCTGGCACGGGGGCTCCTGGCGTGGTGGGCCGGGTCAGGCCGTGAGGTGGTCGGCCACGGTCTGCAGCCCGTCGAGGTCGTGCACGTCGCGGCGCAGCATCGGGACCTCGACCAGCGCGCGTGGCACCTGGCCGAACAGCGCGGCGTCGACGTCGCGGCGCTCGCGCTCGGCGAGCGCGGCGGTGTCGGCCAGCAGCTCGACAGCGCCGCGGGCAGCCGGGTCCTGCACACCCTGCGCCATCGTGCGCAGCGCGATGGGGTCGTCCTCGCCCGCGGGCATCGGGTGCATGCGGTTGATCACGACGCCGGCCGCGTGCAGCCCCTCCTGCTCGAGCCGGTCGAGGAAGTACCGGGCCTCACGCAGCGGCGGCGGCTGGGGCGAGGCGACGACCACGAACATCGAGGTCGGCTGGCGCAGCAGCACCAGCACGGCGTCGGCGCGCTCCTTGAACCCCTCGTACATCCCCTCGAAGTTGCCGAAGAAGTCCGCGAGGTCCTCCAGCAGGTCCATGCCGGTCACCTTGCCGGCCACGCGCATGAACGCGGTCGCGCCGGCGCCGACGAAGCGCAGGTAGCCCTTGCCGGTGGCCACGGCGGGCTTGAGCAGGGCGTTGAGCAGCCGGCCCTCGAGGAACGAGGTCATGCGCTGCGGGGCGTCGAGGAAGTCCAGCGCGCTGCGCGTCGGCGGCGTGTCGATCACCAGCAGGTCGTGGTTGCCGGCGAGGTGCAGCTCGTGCAGCTTCTCCATCGCCATGTACTCGTGCGTGCCGGACAGCGACGAGGACAGCGTCTTGTAGATCCGGTTCGCCTTGATGTTGCGGGCGCGCTCGGGGGTGGCCGCGTGCTCGTCGATCAGCGCGTCGAACGTCGACTGCATGTCCAGCATCATCGCCTGCAGCGAGCCCGGCGCGTCGCCGACCTCGACGTCCTGCGGCGTGCTCTGGAGGTGCTCGAGCCCCATCGCCTGCGCGAGCCGTCGCGCGGGGTCGATGGTCATCACCAGCACGCGGCGCCCGGCCTGTGCGCCGGCGAGCCCGATCGCCGCCGCGGTGGTGGTCTTGCCCACGCCGCCGGCGCCGGTGGTCACCAGCACGTGCGCCTCGCGGATGGCGTCGGCCAGCGAGACGGTGCGGGCCTGGTCGAGGTTGCTCACGCCGGAGCTCCCGCGTCGAGGATCGTCGCGCGGTCGAGCCAGCCGGTGACCTCGCCGGCGCGTGGGCCGGGGGCGCCGACCTGCTGCGCGAGCACGTCGGCGAGCAGCTCGAGCTCGTCCCCGCCGAAGCGGGGGTGCGCCAGCAGCGGCAGCTCCAGCACGGGGCGCTTGGTGCGCTCGGCGAGCTCGCGGCGCAGCTCGGCCTGCAGCGCGAGCCGGTCGGAGTGGCGCCCTGCGAGGTCCACGGCGTCCTCCGCGGCCGCCTGACCGAGGGCGCCGTCGGTGGCGTCCACCAGCGCCTTCGCGCCGCCGGTCTCGATCGACGCGGCGTCCGCCCGTGACAGGCGCGGCACGTCGACCATGTTCGCGATCACCGGGCCGACGTGGATCCCGGCGGCCTCGAGGTGGGCGATGCCCTCGACCGTCTCCTGGACCGGCATCTCCTCCAGCAGCGAGACCACCACGGCACGGGTGCGCGCCGGGTCCATCAGCATCTGGCGGATCTGCCCGGCCTGACGCTTGATCGGGCCGACGCGGACAATCTCGGTGACGCCCTCGGGCGCCTGGAGGAACGGCACGATGCGCCCGGTCGGAGGGGCGTCGAGCACGATCAGGTCGTAGGTGCGGCGGCCGTCGTCGCCGCGGCGGGCCTCGACCTCGTACACCTTGCCGATCAGCAGCAGGTCACGCAGGCCGGGGGCGGCGGCGGTGACGAAGTCGATCGCGTTGGACTTCTCCATCGCCCACTGGATGCGCTTGAGCCCGTAGAACAGCTCGAGGTACTCGTACACCGCGGCGGCGGCGTCCAGCGACGCCCCGTGCAGGCGGGGCCGGAACTCGCGCTCGCGGTAGTCCCACGGCTGGGTCCCGAACACGCGCGAGCCGGACTGGCGGCCCTCCACCTCGACCAGCAGCGTGCGGCGTCCCGAGGCGACCCCGGCCAGCGCCAGCGTGGCGGCGACGGTGGTCTTGCCCACGCCGCCCTTGCCCGTGACGATCACGAGGTTCGAGCCGAGCAGGTCGTCGAGCGCAGCGGCCGGACCGGCAGCGTTCGGGGATGACGTGGTCACGTCGCTCCTGGGCTCGGGAGGGGGATGCGGGAGGTTACGGGTCGTTCGTCACGCCACACGTTGCGGATGCATCCGGATCGATGCTGTCCGGTGGTGCAGCTGCGCCGGGCTCACCGCGACGCTGGCAGCGCGTCGAGCAGCAGCTCCAGCAGCAGCTCGTGCGCGCCCGCCCGGGCGTCGTCGTCGCCGGGCTCCCCGGCGCGCTCCACGGCGTGCGTGCCCCGGACGACGGCGACCAGCGCGGCCAGCCAGCGGTCGCGCTCGGCGTCCGGGACGCCGGCCTCGGCCAGCGCCCGGCGGGGTTCGTCGAGCAGCACGCGGCGGGCATCGGCGAGCTCGGGCACGCCAGCGTCGGGCACCGGGGCAGGCCGCTCCAGCGCCGCGAACAGGGCGGGGTGGGCGTGGGCCCAGGCGCGCGTGACCTCGACGCAGCAGCGCACGCCGTCCGCCCCGGTCCGCCCACGGCACGCGTCGCCCAGCGCGGTCGCGAGCTCGCGCGCGCCCAGCCCTGCGACGGCCGCGAGCAGCCCGTCGATCCCCGGCACGTGGTGGTGGACCGACGGCGGTCGGCAGCCGAGCTCGGCCGCCACCGCCGCCACCGTCAGCGCGTCCAGACCGTCGCGCTCGGCCACGAGCACGGCGGCGTCCGCGACGTCCTGACGGGTCACGCCGAGCCGGCGGGCCATCGCGTGCTCCTGTGCTGGCGGTCGGGTCGTGCGCCGAGGCTACGCACCGTCGGCCGGGCGGCGCCGTGCGTCCGCCGGTCGCGCCGGGAGGCCACAGCAGCCCCGTCGGTACCTTCCCGCGGCATGTCGCACACCACCTCTCCTTCCCTCGCCCCGCGTCGTCTGGCTGCCCTCGGGCTGCTCGTCGCCGGGCTCCTGCTGTCGCTCGTCCCGGTCGCCCTCGCGCAGACCACGGACACGCCCGACACGACCGACGCCGTCGTCGAGATCCTGCCGGTCAACGGCTACCTCGACCCGCCGACCGAGCGCGCCATCCGCGAGCTGCTGGCGGACGCCGCAGCGCGTGAGAGCTCGCTGATCGTGCTGCAGGTGAGCTTCCCGGGGGTCGTCGGCGTCGACACCACCGCGCTCGCCGAGGCCATCGCCGCCAGCCCGGTCCCGGTCGTGGTGTTCGCCAAGCCCGTCAACACCGACCGGTCGGTCACCGGCGGCACCTACGAGCTGCTGGCCGCCGCCGACGTGCGCGCCGCCACGCCCGACGCGCTGATGGGCCCGGTGCTGCCGATCGAGGTCGGTGACGGCGTCGAGATCGTCGACGGGGAGGCCATCAGCGATGACGGCGGCGCCGTGGCGTCCATCCTCGCCGCGTGGCCCGAGGCCGAGCAGCTGATCGCCGGCGGCACGTACGCCGACGACAGCACCGCGTTCGACCTGCTCGTGCCCGAGCTCGAGCCGCTGCTGGTCGAGCTGGACGGCGTCGAGGTCACCAGCCCCGACGGCACCGTCTCCGCGCTGCGTCTGCGCGCCGACGAGACCTCGGTGCGCTTCCACTCGCTCGGCGTGCTCGGTCGCCTGCTGCACTCGGCCACCACGCCCGCGTTCATCTACGTGCTGCTGGTCATCGGCCTCGGCATGCTGCTGTTCGAGGCGTTCCAGCCCGGCTTCGGCGTCGCTGGCTTCGCCGCGCTCGTCACCCTGGCGATCGCCGCCTTCGGCCTGACCGTGCTGCCCGTCACCTGGTGGGGCGTCGTGCTCGTCGTCGGCGGCATGCTGCTGTACGCCGTGGACACCGCGCTCGCGCGGCTCGGCGTGCTGACCGCCGCGGCCACCGTCGCGTTCCTCGTGGGCTCGCTGTACTTCTACGACAGCGACGTCATCCGCGTGAACCCGTGGCTCGCGGGCACCGCGACCTTCTCCGCGCTGCTGTTCTTCGTGGTCATCATGACCGTGGTGCTGCGCGCCCAGGCCGGCCCCGAGGGGGTCTCGGTCGAGCAGCTCGTGGGTCGTCCCGGCCTCGTGCGCTCGGTGCTGAACCCCGAGGGCCATGTGTACGTCGACGGTGCGCTGTGGCGCGCCCGCTGGACCGACACCGACGGCCCCAAGCGCCTGAAGGTCGGCAAGCCCGTGCGCGTGCACGGCGTCGACGGCGCCGTGCTGCTGGTGCAGAGCTTCGACCCCGCTGACGGCGAGCTCGCCCCGCCCCCGCTCTCCAAGGGCGTCACCGAGGCCCCGGTCGCGGAGGCCCCGGTCGCGGAGGCGGACACCGCGGAGGCCGACCGATGAGCGAGCCGACCCCCGAGCAGGCGTACGAGACGATGCAGGCGCCGCTGATCAACCACGCGCTCGCCGCGATGCTCAACGACCACGGTCGTCAGGGCTGGGAGCTGCTGGACGTCGAGGGCGACACCGCGCAGCTGCGTCGTCCCGAGGGTGGCGGTCCCGAGTGGGAGTACGCCACCGTCCCGCTGATCCCGGCCGCCCGTCAGGTCATCCTCGACCAGTGGCTCGGCATGGGCTACGAGATGGTCGTCGAGCGCGACACCATCGCCTACTTCAAGCGTCCCAAGGCCAGCTGACACCGGAGCACCGTGATGACCACCCCGATCGAGCGTCTCGAAGCGATGGGCCTCACGCTGCCCGACGCCCCGCCCCCGGCCGCCAGCTACAAGCCGTGGGCCGCTGCCGGCTCGTTCGTGCACACCGCCGGCCAGCTGCCGATGGTGGACGGCGCGCTGCCGATGACCGGCAAGGTCGGCGCGGACGTCACGGTCGCCGAGGCCGAGAAGCTCGCCCGCCAGTGCGCGGTGAACATCCTCGCCGTGGCGCAGGCCGCCGCCGGTGACCTCGCTCGCGTGCGCGTCGTGAAGCTCACCTGCTTCGTGGCCAGCACCCCGGACTTCACCTCGCAGCACCTCGTCGCCAACGGCGCGTCCGAGCTGCTCGCCGAGGTGCTCGGCGAGGACGGACGTCACGCCCGCTCGGCCGTCGGCGTCCCGTGCCTGCCGCTGGACTCCCCGGTCGAGGTCGAGGCCATCCTCGAGATCCGCGGCTGACCTACGCGCGGACCTTCACGCCACGGTCGACCAGCCGGCCCGCGAGGTGCTGCAGCAGCAGCCCCAGCAGCAGGCCGACGGCGATCGTGGCGCCGGCGCGCGTGATCAGCGGGCCGAGCCCGTCCAGCACCAGCCACCGCCACGGTGACGAGGTCACCACCCAGCGGCCGAGCAGCATCGTGGTGACCCACACGGGCAGACCGAGCTGACCCAGCACCGCGCCGGAGGCGACGAGCCGGTCGCTGGGCCCCCAGCGGGTCGCGAGGTGCCCCAGCGACAGCAGCGCGAGCGTCACCGCGACGCCGCCCGCGACCACCGGCCCGGTCCACAGCGTCGCGTTGCTCGGCACGACCTGGCTCCACGACCAGGACACCACCGCGGCCCAGGCGGCGAGCAGCAGCAGCACGCTGCCGGTCGCGACGCTGCGCGAGCGGTCGTGCAGCCACTCGCCGACCCACACGCCGATCAGCACCGCGACCAGCGTCGGCGCGAGCGCGGTGATGCCGTTGGGGTCGACGGGCCCCAGCGCGTGACCGGCGCCGAGCAGCTGCTGGTCGAGCCCGATCAGCCCGTGCCGGTCGGGCGTGAGCTCCATGCCGGTGCTCAGCAGCAGCGCGCTGTGGGCGACCAGAAGGCCGGTGACCAGCGCGATCTCGCCCCAGCGGGGCAGCCGCGCGAGCGGGACGGCGATGACGGTGGCGACGCCGATGCGTACGAGGTCGTCGGTCCACCGCAGCGTGGTGAGGTCCACCGGCACGCTCGGCGTGCCGAGCAGCCACGCCAGCCCGACGCCGGCCACCACCAGCACCGCCAGCCGCCGAGCGAGCCGTCCGACCCACCACGGCCACGACCGGCTGGCGTGCGCCCGCGCCTGGTACGCGATCGCGACACCGGCCACCGTGGCGAAGGTCGCGGGCAGCACGTCGCCGAGCGTCATGCCGTGCCACGCGGACGGCACCAGCCACGGCGGCAGCAGCGTGCGGTCGGGCGCGGCCGCGAGCAGAACCACAACGAGCAGGGCGGCGCCCCGCGCGAAGTCGAGCTCGGGGTTTCGCCGCAGGGCGGAACGCTTCGAGGACTTCGCGCGCGGGGGCGCGGTGTCGGCAGCCACGCCGCCTCCGTCCGGGGGTGTTGGAAGGTTCGTGACAGGGCGACCGTATTCTGCAGGGGCATCGCAGCCCGGGAGGCACGGCATGGTCAGCACGCGCGTGGGAACCATCACCGAGGAGTCACGGCCGGCGCTCGACGCCGCCACCGTGATCGTGGTGCGCGACGCCGAGGACGGCCTCGAGGTGCTGGTCCAGGAGCGCCACGTCGAGACCGACTTCGTCGGCGGCGCGCTGGTGTTCCCCGGCGGCCGCGTGGAGGACGCTGACCGTGAGCTGCCCGCGGCGTTACGCAGCGGCGGTGACCTGCCCGACGTGGCGCAGCGCTTCGGCACCGACGAGCGTGGCGCGCTGGGGCTGCTGGTCGGCGCCGCCCGCGAGTCGTTCGAGGAGGCCGGGCTGCTGTTCGCGACGGACGAGGACGGCACGCCCGTCGACGGCTCCGTGATGGCCGAGCCGGACGTGATGGCGGCGCGCGCCGCGCTGGCGGCCCGTGACGAGGGCGGCGACCTCGCCGCGCTGCTGCGCGACCGTGGGCTGCGGCTGACGCTGGACGGCTTCCAGCCGTTCGCGTGGTGGGTCACGCCGGACGGTCTGCACCGTCGCTACGACACCCGGTTCTTCGTCGCGTTCTCGCCGCGCATCCTGGTCACGAACCCGGACGCCGACCCGCTGACCGTGGTGGACGACAGCGGTCG
>JBFGFG010000035.1:0-12160 GCA_041579655.1 Nitriliruptoraceae bacterium | reverse complement strand
GCCGCGAAGCCACGCTCGCGCGGGTCCGCGAGCTTGCCCACCGCCTCGGGCACGACGGTGGTCGACCACGCGCCGCGCTCCTCGACGGCCTCCAGCACGCCCAGCGCCACGCGCCGGGCGGGGAGGTCCGTGGTCGGGGTGACGTCAGCGCCCGTCACGCGCCGAACCGCTCGTCGTCTGCGGGGCGCTGCCCGTTGACGAAGTCGCGGCCGTCCTGACGAGGCTTGCCCGACGGCTGCACCACGTGCAGCACCACGCACCCCTCGCCGCAGGCCACCACCGGACCGTCGTCGGTGCTGCCGACCACGGTGCCGGGCGCCGCGGCGCGGGCGACCTCGTCGGGGGCGACCCGGGCGTGCCACACCTTGCAGCGCTCACCGCGCCAGGTCGTGTGGGCGCCGGGACGCGGGTCGGCCGACCGCACCAGCGCGGAGACCTGCGACGCCGGGGCAGTCCAGTCGACGCGCACGTCGTCGGTCGTGATCTTCGGCGCGAGCGTGGACCCGTCGGGGTCCTGCGGCGTCGGCGCGATGCTGCCGTCCGCGAGCCCCACGACAGACTCCAGCAGCACCGGCGCCCCCATCTGGGTCAGCTGCTCGAGCACCTCGCCGCTGGTGGCGTGGGCGCCCAGCCGGAGCTCGACCTGCTGCAGCAGCGGGCCGGTGTCCATGCCGGCGTCGAGCACGAAGGTGCTCAGCCCGGTCACGGCGTCCCCGGCGAGGATTGCGTGCTGCACCGGCGCCGCCCCGCGCCAGCGCGACAGCAGCGAGTAGTGCAGGTTCACGAAGCCGGTGCGCACGCTGGCGAGCACGTCGTCGGGCAGCAGCGCGCCGTACGCGACCACCGCAGCGGCGTCGAGCCGCAGCGCACGCAGCGCTGCGAGGATCTCGCGCGGCTTCTCGGGCTGCCACACCTCGATGCCCAGCTCCTGCGCGGCGACCTTCACCGGCGGCGGCTGCGGGGTCTTCGAGCGGCCCTTGGGGCGGTCGGGGTTGGTGATCGCGACCACGACCTCGACGCGCGGGTCCGCGGCGAGCGCGTGCAGCGGGCCGACGGCGACCTCGGGCGTGCCGAGGTAGGCGATGCGCACCGTCACCGGCCGCTCCCGTCGCGACCGAGCAGCAGGTTGGCGAGCCCACCCTGACCCGGCATGTCCACGCCGTGGTCGGCCCGGTACTGGCGCATCAGCTTCATCGCCTCGCGCTTGTCGTGGCGGGCGAGGTGGTCGACGAACATGATCCCGGCGAGGTGGTCCATCTCGTGCATCCACACACGCGCGTCGAAGCTCGACAGCTGCCGGGTGTGCTCCTCGCCGTCGAGGTCCTGGTAGCGGACCTCGACGTGCATCGGCCGCTCCACGGGGTAGAACAGACCGGGGAACGACAGGCAGCCCTCGTCGTCCTCCTCGACCTCCTCGGAGCTGTCGAGCAGCACCGGGTTCACGATCGCGCCGCCGTCGTCCTCGGCCACCTCGTAGGTGAACATCTGCTTCAGCACACCGACCTGCGGGGCGGCGAGCCCGACGCCGGGAGCGTCGCGCATCGTCTCCATCATGTCGTCGGCGAGACGCGTCAGACGCTCGTCGAACGAGTCGACCTCGTTGGCCTGCTGGCGCAGGACGGGGTCGCCGAAGATGCGGATGCGGAGCAGTGCCATGCAGCGGTCCGGACGGTGGGGTGCGGGCCGCCCGAGGGTACGCCGCGTCACCTCGCGCCGAACCACGTGCGCCTACGGTCGCATCGTGCCCCCCACGCTCGACCTCCGGAGCCCGCCATGACCACCGCCATCGACGCCGTGACCGCCCACGTGGACCGCCACCGCGAGCAGCACCTCGCGCTCAGCCACGGGGTGCACGCCGACGCCGAGGTGGCGTTCGAGGAGCACACCTCCTCGGCACGGGTCGCCCAGGCCTGCGCCGACGCCGGCTTCGACGTCACGCACGGCACGGCCGGCATGGACACCGCGGTCGTGGCGGAGTACGGCTCCGGGCCGCTGGTGATCGGCGTCTGCGCCGAGTACGACGCGCTGCCGGGGATCGGCCACGCCTGCGGGCACAACATCATCGCGGCCTCGGCCGTGGCGACCGCGCTGGCGCTGGCGGAGGTCGCCGACGAGGTCGGGCTGACCGTGCGGCTGCTCGGCACGCCGGCCGAGGAAGCTGGCGGCGGCAAGGTGCTGATGCTCGAGGCAGGCAGCTTCGACGGGCTGCACGCTGCGATGATGGTGCACCCCGCGCCGTTCGAGCTCGACGCGATGGGCTGCCTCGCCGTCACGCACATCGACGTGCGCTACCACGGGGTCAGCGCGCACGCGTCCGCGTTCCCGGAGATGGGGCGCAACGCGGCCGACGCGCTGACGGTCGCGCAGGTCGGGATCGGCCTGCTGCGCCAGCACATGCCGCTGACCCAGAGGGTGCACGGCATCGTGACCGACGGCGGCGACGCCCCCAACATCGTCCCCGAGCGCACCGGGGGCACCTGGTACGTGCGCGCCGAGACGCTGGAGGAGCTCGAGGAGCTCTACCCGCGCGTCAAGGCGTGCTTCGAGGCCGGCGCGCTGGCGACGGGCACGACGCTGGAGATCCCGGCACCGCCGCCCGCGTACAGCGAGTTCGAGCACGACGCCGACCTGCGCAGCGCGTACCGACGGCACGCGATCGAGCTCGGCCGGGTGTTCACCGACCTCGGTCCGAGCGCCGACAAGATGCGCGGCTCGACCGACATGGCGAACGTGTCGCTCGAGCTGCCGTCCATCCACCCCATGCTCGCCATCGACACCGACGCGGTGAACCACCAGCCGGGCTTCACCGCCGCCTGCATCACCGCCTCGGCTGACAAGGCCGTGCGCGACGGGGCCGTCGCGATGGCCCGCACCGCGGTCGAGGCTGCGACCGACCCCACGCTGCGCGAGCGCCTGCTCGCAACGCCGTACTCGTCGGCCGGCTTCGTGATCCCTCGCCTGTCCTGACCGCGGCACGGCGACCTCGGCACGGCCAGCCGGAGTACGGTCCGACGGTTCCCGACCACACGGACGCTCCATCACCGAACCCACACCACCGCTGGCCTTCAAGGGCAACTGCGGCTTCGCGACCGCCCTCGGACGCCGCGAGGAGGGCAGCGCGAACGCCACCCGCGTCATCGACGGCCGCACCGTCCAGTTCCGCGACAACATGGTCAAGGCGCTCAGCTACACGGTGACCGGCAAGATCACCAAGAAGCTCAACGCCGACCTCTGAGCCGCCGTCAGCCCACCTCGACCGGGTCCACGTCCACGCGGACGTCGGCACCGGCCTTGGACCACGTGACCCTCGCGTCGTGCAGCGCCTCGAGCAGCAGCGCGCGGTCCGGCGTCTTGCACAGCCAGCGCGCCCGGCCGTCCTCGCGCAGCGGCCCGAGCACCTGCGCGACGTCGGCCAGCGCCTCGGTGAGCACCGGCCCGACCTCTGCGCCGATCGCGGCGGGCGCGTCCACGCGCACGGCGTGGGCCGAGGGTGGGAAGCCGAGCTCGGCCCGGTTGGGCGCCTCGGCGCGCCAGTAGCCGGACGGGTCCCACCGAACCAGCGCCTGCACGACCGGGTGCTCCGGCTCGCGGGTCTGGACGATCACCCGGGCGTCGTCCTCGCCACCGCGGGCCCCGGCACCCGAGCGCGTGACCCAGGACGCGAGCGTGCTGCACAGCCGCAGCGCGTCCTCGTCCGCGTCCAGCACGGGGCGCCGCGTCAGCGAGTCGAGGTCCGGCAGCACCACGGCACCGACCGGCCCCGGGGGTGCGTCCAGCACGCTGCCACGGGTCATCACCAGCACGGCGGGCGGTGGCGGCACCTCCACGGCGTGTCCCTCGAGCACGTGGACCACGGCCTTGGGCAGCGAGCGCGTCAGCTCCTCCCCCAGCCGCTGTGCGCCGGCTGCGAGCGGCACCCACGGATCCGGCTCGCGGCAGTCGGGGCACGGGGGGCGCCGCGGACGCGACCAGCCGCAGCCGCGGCACAGCACGCCGCCGCCACGGTCGTCGGCCGCGATCGTCGAGGCGCAGTCCGGGCAGCGCAGGGCGCCGCCGCACTTGCGGCACGCCAACGCGCGCCCCTCGCCACGGCGGGTGGCGAGCACGATGCCGTAGCGGCCCTCGGCGGTCGCCTCCCGCAGCGCCTTCAGCGCGGGCCGCCCGATCCGGCCCGACGGGCGGTCGTCCACCTTGACCAGCGGCGCGGCCGCGCGCTCGGTGACGCGGTCGGCCGCCACGGGCGTGACGCGTCCGTCCACGAGCAGGCGCCAGGTGGCGGCAGAGGCCACGGTGCCCACCAGCAGCGCCACGCCGCCGGCGCGTCTGGCGCGCTCGAGCGCGACCTCCCGCGCGTGGTGCCGCGGCGAACGCAGCTCCTTGTGGGCGGGGTTGGCCTCGTCGAGCACGATGACCAGGCCCGTCTTCGCCAACGGCCACAGCGCGACCGAACGGCCTCCGACCACCACGCGCGCCTGCCCGGTGCGGGCCTGGAGCCAGCGGCCGTAGGTCACGCGCGGCGAGGCCGGCGAGCGGGCGTCCACGGCGAGGTCGCCGGCCGCGGCCACCACCGCGTCCGCGACCGGGGACACGGGGTCGCCGGTGACCACCACCACGTCGCGGTCGCCTGCGAGGCAGACGCGCACGAGCTCGGCCACGCGGGCGGCGACGTCCTCGTCGGCGAGCGGCCGCCACACGAACGCGCCGGTGCCGTCCTGCACCGCGTCGACGAGCTCCTCGCCGCTGGCGCCGTAGCGGGCCCATGCCTCGGGCCGGGGCACCGGCGGTGCCGGTGTCCGTCGTGCCTCGGGGAACCAGCCGGCGGCGGCAGCCCGTCGCTCGACGTCCACGGTGCGGGCCGGAAGCGCGTGCCGCAGCACGTCCGACAGCGTCCCGCCCCAGCGGTCCGCGGCCCAGCGCGCGAGGCCGATCTCGTCCTCGGTGATCCACACGTGGTCACCGAAGGTGCGCCGCAGCGGGCGCAGCCTGCTCTGCGGCACGTCGGACGTCGCGACGCGCTCCAGCACCACGCCCTTGCGGCGTCGTCCGGCGAACACCACCTCGACGCGCGCCCCGACCACGGGGTCGAGGTCACCGACGAGGTAGTCGAACGGTCGGTCGAGGTGGTACGGCTCGACCTCGACCGCCACGCGGGCGATCGGGCCGAGTCCGCTCGACGTCGTCAGGCGCCGACGGCCGAGCGCAGGTCGTCCGCGCGGTCGGTGCGCTCCCAGGTGAAGCGCGGGCCGGTGCGGCCGAAGTGGCCGTACGCAGCGGTCTCCACGAAGCCGGGGGTGCGCAGGTCGAGGTCACGGATGATCGCGCCCGGGCGGAGGTCGAACACCTGCTCGACGCCCTTGAGGATCGCCGCCGGGTCGGCCTGCTCGGTGCCGAAGGTCTCGAGCATGAGCGAGACCGGGTGCGCGACGCCGATGGCGTACGCGACCTGGAGCTCGACCCGGCTCGCGAGGCCTGCGGCGACGATGTTCTTCGCGACCCAGCGGGTGGCGTACGCGCCGGAGCGGTCGACCTTCGTGGCGTCCTTGCCGCTGAACGCGCCACCACCGTGACGCGCCATGCCGCCGTAGGTGTCGACGATGATCTTGCGACCGGTCAGGCCGGCGTCACCGACGGGGCCACCGATGACGAACTTGCCGGTCGGGTTGACGATGATGCGCACGTTGGAGGTGTCGAGGTCCGCCGGCAGCAGCGGGCGCACGACGTGCTCCTCGATGTCCGGACGGATCTGGCCGTCGAGGTCGACGCCGTCCCTGTGCTGCGTGGACACCACGACGGTGTCGATCGCGACGGGCTTGCCGTCCTCGTACGCGACGGTGACCTGGGTCTTGCCGTCGGGGCGCAGGTACGGCAGCGAGCCGTCCTTGCGGACCGCGGCCAGACGCTCGGCCATGCGGTGCGCGAGGTGGATCGGCAGCGGCTGCAGGACGTCGGTCTCGTCGCAGGCGTAGCCGAACATCATCCCCTGGTCGCCGGCGCCGAGCTTGGCGATCTCGTCCTCGGAGATCTGGCCGCGGGTCTCGATGGAGGAGTCCACGCCCTGGGCGATGTCCGCCGACTGCTCGTCGATGGCGACCATCACGCCGCAGGCGTTGCCGTCGAAGCCCATCGAGCCGTCCGAGTAGCCGATCTCGATGATCCGCTCACGGATGATCTTCTGCATGTCGACGTAGGCGTCGGTGCGGACCTCACCGGCGACCACGACGAGGCCGGTGGTCACCAGCGTCTCGACGGCGACGCGGACGTTGTCGGCGTTCGCCGCGTCCTGCGTGAGGATGGCGTCGAGGATCGAGTCGGAGACCTGGTCGGCCACCTTGTCGGGGTGCCCCTCGGTGACGGACTCGGACGTGAACAGGGTGCGACGGGACAAGAGGAAACTCCGTGTACGAACGTGCGGCGTGGATGCGGCGGTCCCGAAGGAATGGGACGAGCGGCGGACTCGCCGGGCCACGATGGGGCCATGCTAGCCATGCCCACGTCCGTCGCCAGTAGCCGCGCGGTTGGGAACCGTGCGGTGACAGCCCGCCACGCGCACGGCCGGCGTCCGGCTCAGCCCGGGGGCAGCAGCTTCACGACGCGGTCGAGGATGCGGTGGGCGACCTCGACCTTGTGGGCCAGCGGGATCTCCTCGCGCGAGCCGTCCGCGCCGAGCATCACCACGTTGTTGGTCTCGCTACCGAAGCCGGCGCCCGGCTTGGAGACATCGTTGACCACCATCAGGTCCACGCCCTTGCGCTTGAGCTTCTCGAGCCCGTACGCCTCGACGTCGTTGGTCTCGGCCGCGAAGCCGACCAGCACCTGGGGGCCGACGCCGTGCTCGCGTCGCAGCTGGCCGATCTCGGCGAGGATGTCCGGGTTGCGCACCAGCTCGACGACGGGGATGCCCTCGCCCTTCTTGATCTTCTGACCGCTGATCGTGGCCGGTCGGAAGTCCGCGACCGCCGCGGCCTTGATGATCACCTCGCTGTCGATGTGCGCCATCACGGCCTCACGCATCTCCACCGCGGTCTCGACGTCGATGCGCGTCACCCCACGCGGGGTCGCGAGGCCGGTGTGGCCGGCGACCAGCGTGACCTCGCCGCCGCGGCTGACCACGGCGCTGGCCAGCGCGAAGCCCATGCGCCCCGTGGAGCGGTTGCCCAGGAAGCGGATCGGGTCCAGCAGCTCGCGCGTGCCGGCGGCGGAGATCAGGACGCGGCGTCCCAGCAGGTCCTGGTCGCGCGGGTCGACCATGTCGCCGAGCGCCTCGACGAAGTCCTCGGGCTCGACCACCCGGCCGGTGCCGGTGTCGCCGCCCATGAGCTCGCCCGTGCCGGGGCCGACGAGCGTGACCCCGTCCGCACGCAGCGTCGCCGCGTTGCGCTGGGTCGCCGGGTGCTCCCACATCTCGCCGTGCATCGCTGGCGCGATCACGACGCGGCAGGTCGCGGCGAGCACCGAGGTGGTCAGCAGGTCATCGGCGATCCCGCCGGCGAGCCGCGCCATGGTGTGCGCGGTCGTGGGGTAGATCCCGATGACGTCCGCGGAGCGTGCGAGCGCGACGTGGGTCTCGGTGTCGACACCCTCCCACACCTCGGTGCGGACCGGGTTGCCGGTGATGCCCTCGAACGTCGGCGCACCGATCATCCGCAGCGCACCACGCGTGGGCACGACGTGGACGTCGGCCCCGCTGCGCACCATCAGCCGCGCGGCCAGCACGGCCTTGTACGCAGCGATGCCACCCGTGACGCCGAGCAGGACGCGTCGTCCTGCCAGGCGTGGTTCGGGTGCGTTGCTCAGGCGTCGAACTCCCCGGGGAGGTAACCGCCGCCGTACTGGTCTTCCATCTCGGCGGCCAGCGCGTCGAGGGACTCCTGGTCGGTGACCTCGATCTTGCCCTCCGCGATCTCCTCCATGGCGATCGACAGCGGCTTGTTCGAGTCCGTGCTCACCAGCGGCGGCACGTACTGCTGGAGGCCCTCACCGAGCTGGGTGTAGTACGCGTTGATCTCGCGAGCGCGCTTGGCGGCGAGGTGGACGAGGTGGAACTTGGTGTCCACGCGGTCCATGAGGTCGTCGATGTGTGCGATCGTCATGCCTGTCGTGCGATGGCGTGCAGAGACGGTCGCGCGGACACCTCCCGGAGGAGGGCGCTGCGACCGGACGTGGGACGGTACCGCCTAGCGCGGCTGGTGGGACGCTGCCGACCCGGCTGCGAGCGCGTCGAGCACGGCGTCCGCGAGCTGCTCGGGCGTGCGGTCGGTGGAGTCGAGCACGAGGTCGTAGCGGTCCAGCTGCGACAGGTCGGCCCCGTGGTAGCGGCGGAACCGGTCGGCCTCGGATGCTTCACGCGTGAGCGTGTCCGCGCGGGCCGTCGCGTCGTCCTCGCCGTCGCGACCGGCGATGCGGCGGAACCGCACCTCGTCGTCACACGTCACCCAGACGGTGCGCACGTGGTCGAGGCCGTGGTTGTGCGCCAGCCAGCCTGCCATGCGGCCCTCCAGCAGCAGCCCGCCCGCACGCAGCAGCTCGACCTTACGGTCGTCGAGGCTGCGGTCCACGGCGGGGTCCGACTCGCACAGCGCACCGAACTCGGCCAGGGAGAGCTCCCGGCGCGCGGCCTCGGCGCGGAACAGGCCGCCGGCGTACTCGTAGCGCAGGCCCGTGCGCTGCGAGAGCAGCTGGCTGAGGGTGGAGGTGCCGGTGCCGGCGAGCCCTCCCACCGTCACCGTCGAGCTCGAGGTGATGCCGTGCGTCACGAGCCGTCCTCGAAGCGGGCCAGCAGCGCCTCACGCTGACGATGACCGAGACCCTGCAGGCGGCGCGTGGGCGCGATGCCGAGCTCGTCCATCAGCTTCCCGGCGGTGACCTTGCCGACGTTGGGCAGGGACTCGAGCACCTCGATCACCCGCATCTTCGCCAGGGCCGGCGCGTCGCCGGCCTTCTCGAGCAGCTCGCCGAGCGGCACCTCGCCGGACTTGAGCATGTGCTTGAGCTGCGCCCGCATCTGGCGCGCCTGCTTCGCCTTCTCGAGCGCTGCGGCTCGCGCCTCGGGGTCGAGCTTCGGCAGCGGCATCGCGGCGTCCAGTGGTCAGGGGAACCGGGGCGTCCAACCCTAGCCACGCGCTCGCCGTAGCCTCCCCCGTCGCGCGACGAATGAAGGCGACTCCGTGTCCAGCGACCTGTTCGACCCGACGCTGTGGGCCCCTGTGGCCGGCTTCGAGGACCTCACCGACATCAGCTACCACCGGGCCACCGACGCGGCCGGCGTGGGACGCAACGGTGCGGTGCGCGTGGCGTTCGACCGTCCGGAGGTCCGCAACGCGTTCCGGCCGCACACCGTGGACGAGCTGTTCCGGGTGCTGGACCACGCGCGGATGTCGTCCGACGTGGGCTGCGTGCTGCTGACGGGCAACGGGCCGTCCGCGCGCGACGGTGGGCACGCCTTCTGCAGCGGCGGTGACCAGCGCATCCGCGGCAAGGACGGCTACCGCTACGCCGAGGGCGACGAGGCCGCCTCGATCGACCCGGCCCGCAGCGGTCGTCTGCACATCCTCGAGGTGCAGCGGCTGATCCGCCACATGCCGAAGGTCGTCATCGCGATGGTGAACGGCTGGGCGGCCGGGGGCGGGCACTCGCTGCACGTGATCTGCGACCTGACCATCGCGTCCAGCGAGCACGCCCGTTTCAAGCAGACCGACCTCGACGTGGCGTCGGTGGACGGCGGCTACGGCAGCGCGTACCTCGCCAAGCAGGTCGGGCAGAAGGTCGCCCGCGAGATCTTCCTGCTCGGCGAGACGTACGACGCGGCGCAGGCCGTGGCGTGGGGCACGGTGAACCGTGCGGTCCCCCACGCCGAGCTCGAGACCACCGGGCTGGCGATGGCGGCCGAGATCATGCGCAAGTCGCCCACCGCGACGCGCATGTTCAAGTTCGCCATGAACCTCGCCGACGATGGGCTCGTGGGGCAGCAGGTGTTCGCCGGCGAGGCGACCCGGCTGATCTACGGCACCGATGAGGCGCAGGAGGGCCGCGACCAGTTCTTGGAACGTCGCGAGCCCGACTGGTCCCCGTTCCCGTACCACTACTGACGCACGACTCCCCCGGGCCCCTGCCAGTTCCCGCCGTGCCATGAGCGCACGACGATGTGGCACACACCCGCGCGCACGCCCACCCTCGTCGCCGCCCCGGGGGCAGGGCACCACAGCAACACCCCACCACGTCGCCGACCGAAGGCACCGGATGTCCCCGCGGACAACCACGACACGATCCATCCGCCACCGCGCCCTGCTGGCGCTCACCGCAGCCGTCGCGCTGCTCGCGGCCCCCATCACCCACCTCGACGCGACGGCCGAGGAGCTGGAGCCGGGAGGCACGTTCCTCGATGACGACGGCAACGTCCACGAGGGCGCCATCGAGGCCATCGCCGCCGAGGGTGTCACCCGCGGCTGCGGCGGCGACAGCTACTGCCCGTCCGGGCTCGTCACCCGCGGCGAGATGGCCGCGTTCCTCGTCCGCGCGCTGAACCTGCCGAACGCGTCGCAGGAGCGGTTCACGGACGACGACGGCCACATCTTCGAGGCGAACATCGACGCCCTCGCCGAGGCCGGCATCACCCAGGGCTGCAACCCGCCCGAGAACGACCGCTTCTGCCCGGACGACACGGTCACGCGCGGCCAGATGGCAGCGTTCCTGTCGCGGGCCGGCGCGCTGACGTCCGACACGGACCACTTCAGCGACGACGACGGCCACCTGTTCGAGTCCGCGATCAACGCGATCGCGGAGGACGGCGTCACCAAGGGCTGCAACCCGCCACAGAACACCAGCTTCTGCCCCGACGACACGACGCGTCGTGACCAGATGGCGTCGTTCATGAGTCGGTTCCTCGACCTCGCGCCGATCTTCCCGCCTGAGCGTGAGGGCAGCGAGATGTCCGTGCGCGAGTCGATCCGTGCATGGTTCCCCGAGATGGAGGCCGGCGCCGTGCGCGTCGCCGACTGCGAGTCCAGCCTCAACCCGCGGGCCGTCAACCACAGCGGCGGCTACCACGGTCTGTTCCAGATCGGTGAGCACTACCACCGGGACGCCTTCGAGCGCGTGACCGGTCAGTCGTGGTCTGATGGCATCTACACGGCGTACTACAACGCGCAGTACGCCCGGCACCTGTACGACCAGAGCAACAGCTGGCGGGCCTGGACCTGCAAGCCCTGACCCCGCTCTCACGGCGTCGCCCCCACCGGGCGGCGCCGCTCCACGACACAGCACTGGACGCTCCCCTTGGACACCCTCGCCCCCCTCGCCGACGTGCTGCTGGACGCCGAGGTGCTGACCTTCGGCGACTTCACGACCAAGTCGGGTCGCAGCACCCCGTACTTCCTCAACTTCGGCAAGGTCCGCACCGGATCGCAGATCACGGCGCTGGCCGAGCTGTACGCCGCCCGCATCGAGGAGGCGTTCGGCGAGGTCGACGTGCTGTTCGGGCCTGCCTACAAGGGCATCCCGCTGGCCGTGGCCACGGCCGCGGCGATGTCGCGTCGCACGGGCCGCGACGTCGGGTTCTGCTTCGACCGCAAGGAGGCCAAGGACCACGGTGAGGGCGGGCTGCTGGTCGGTTCGCTGCCGCAGGACGGTGACCGCGTGGTGATCGTCGAGGACGTGACCACCGCAGGCACCTCCATCCGCGAGACCGTCCCGAAGCTCCAGGCCGTCGCGCCGGGCGTGAACGTCGTCGGGCTCGTCATCGCGGTGGACCGCGCCGAGAAGGCGCCGGGCTCCGACCGCTCGGCGCTGGCCGTCGTCGCGGAGGAGTACGACCTCGTCGCCACCGCGATCGCCGGCATCGACGAGCTGGTCGCCCACCTCGTGCAGCGTGGCGGCGTGCTGAGCGACGACGACGTCACCCGCATCGCCGCCTACCGCGCCGAGTGGGGCGCCTGACACGCTGCCGTCGGGACGTGATCGTGCCTCGGCGACGTTGTCGCTGGCGACCATCACCGCTCGAGGAGTCGCCCGTGTCCACCGTCACGCTGCTGTACTTCGAGGGGTGTCCGTCGTGGCAGATCGCCGACAGCCGGCTGCGGTCGCTGGCCGCTGAGCTCGACGTCGAGCTGGTGCACCAGCTCGTGGAGACGCCCGAGGCGGCCGAGGAGTGGTCGTTCCCCGGCTC
>JBFGFG010000034.1:0-12551 GCA_041579655.1 Nitriliruptoraceae bacterium | reverse complement strand
TGTACTACAACGCCGCGTGGCGCAAGCAGGAGGGCCTCCCGTACAAGAAGGAGGCCAGCATCAGCAAGCTGTACTCCTCCGAGAAGGCGGTCGACGTCGCGCGCCAGGCCAGCCAGGTGTTCGGCGGCTACGGCTTCACCACCGAGTACCGCGTGGGCCGGTTCTACCAGGACGCCAAGATCCTCGAGGTCGGTGAGGGCACGTCCGAGATCCAGCGCACCCTCATCGCCCGCGAGCTCGGCGTCTGAGCGTGGCAAGCGACCCCGCGCAGATCCTCAAGGTCCTGACGGCAGGGGAGTGGGCCACGCTCACGGACACGGGTGTGTTCGCGGGCGCACCGGTCGACCTCGCCGACGGCTACGTCCACCTCTCGACCGAGGATCAGGTCGCTGAGACGCTGGCCAAGCACTTCGCCGGCCAGGGCGGTCTGGTGCTCGCGGCGCTCGACACCGCGGCCGTGGCCGACGATCTGCGCTGGGAGCTCGCACCGAGCCGCGGGCAGGAGTTCCCGCACCTGTACCGCGAGCTGCGGCTCGCCGACGTCGCCTGGGCGGCGCCGATCGGTGACGCGCACCACGGCGCACCGCACATGCTGCCAGGACCTGACAGCCCGCGGCTGCTCTAGCCGGTCGCGTCGCGGGCGATCTGCTCGAGGCGGGCGTGATGCTGCAGCCACCAGCCCTCGTCGAGCGCAGGCACGTTCGTCGACGTGCGTCGTAGCCCGACCGAACCGTCGATCAGCTCGCGCAGGATGTCCGCGTGCCCAGCGTGCCGATGCGTCTCGGTCGTGATGTGCACGAGGATCAGGTGCAGCGTCACGTCGCCGTCCTCGCCCCACCACGGGACCCGCCCCGGTGCGTCGAGGTCGAGGGCGGCGACGGTGGCCGCGCTGTGCTCGGCGACGCGCCCGTACAGCGCGACGATGTCCGCGATCGATTCCTCAGGCGTCGCCCACATGTCGGCGTTCGGTTCCGCGTCCTCGTCGAACCACGGCAGCGGCTCGGGGAAGGGTCGGCCGAACACGGCACCGAGGTAGCCCGCCTCGACGCTCGCGGTGTGCTTCACGAGTCCCAGCAGGTTCGTCCCGCTCGGCACCATCGGCCGCCGGGCGTCGTAGGGCGACAGCCCATCAAGCTTCCACAGCAGCGCGTCGCGAGCCATGCCGAGGTAGTGCAGCAGCGTCGCCTTGTCGTCCATGGTGTGGCCCGTCGTCGATGGACGCATCCTGCCCGAAACGTGGTCGTCAGGCGGCGGCCGGATCACCCGACGGCTCGCGTTCGTCGTCCTCGGGGGAGTGGACGTCGTGCTCCCAGTCCCAGCCGTCCTCGCGGACGTAGGCGGCGAGCCGTCGCCGACGCTGCTCGTGCTCGTCGGGCTCGAGCGGGTCGTCCTCGCCGGGCTCGAGCTGGTCCGGCCACGGTGGTGCGTCGTCGGAGGTGTGTCCGGTGAGGTACTGCTCGGTGACGCGCATCAGGTCCTCGACGGCAGTGCGTAGCGCCCGCACCGGCACGGGGTCCAGCAGCGGCCCGTCAGCTCGGTTCTGCAGCGCCGTGACGGCCTCGTCGAGCGAGGCGAGGTTCGGCGCGAGCGCAGTCTCCCGCGACGGGGCGCGGAAGTGGTGCAGGATCGGGTAGGCGAGATGGTCCTGCGTGACCCCGCGCAGGCTCGCCGACACATCGTCGATCACCGACTGCGTCACCGCGCTCTCGCCGAGCAGGTCGATCAGCTCGGTGGTCGTCTCCCCGAGCGCGCTGATCCTCCGCGCCAGCACCTGGCGGCGCGACACGGCCGTGACGACCGGCAGCACGTAGGTGACGGTCAGGGTCAGCAACCCGATCCCGGACAGGCTGGCGAGCGCCGCCAAGAGGCGACCTATCACGGTCGTCGGCTCGACGTAGCCCGTCCCGAGCGAGGAGATGCTGGTGACCGTGTGAGCCAGCAGCTCGAGCGCGCTCGCCCGGACCTCGCCGGGCACGTGCACCGGGGAGGTCGCCAGCAGTGCCCACCAGCCGCACGTGAACAGCGCGCCCCAGACCGCGAGCGTGCCCACCAGCGACAGCGGGCCGATCGCCGCCGTCAGCCGTGACGTCCTGGCCCGACGTGTGGGCATCCGGGCAGACAGCCACCGCCCGATCCTGGTCGTGATGGGACCAGCCCCTCGCGACGGGGTGATGGTCGTGATCAGGATGTCGTAGGTGACCACGACGAGCAGGCCCGTGCCGAGCACGGCGAGCAGCACCTGTCCGATGCCCACGCTCGCTCCTTCGGGAAGCATCGGCGGTCCGCCGCCGTTCGCCTCGACAGAGGTTGCCCCACCCAGACGGAGTGCAGACATGAGCGAGCAGAGCTACGACGTGGTCGTCATCGGCGCGGGCCCCGCGGGCGAGAACGCCGCCGACTACGCACACCAACGCGGGTTGTCGGCTGTGATCGTCGAGAAGGAGCTGGTCGGCGGCGAGTGCTCGTACTGGGGCTGCATGCCGTCCAAGGCGCTGCTGCGCCCCACCGAGGTGCTCGCTCACGCCAAGCGCGTGCCGGCCGCGGCCGCCGCGATCACCGGCAGCGTCGACGTCGCGAAGGTGCTCAAGAACCGCGACGCGTTCACGTCGAGCTGGGACGACAGCTCGCAGGTGCAGTGGCTGGACGACGTCGGCGTCGAGCTGGTGCGCGGGCATGGCCGGCTCGCTGGCGAGAAGCTCGTCGAGGTCGAGCACGCCGACGGCACCACCACGACGATCCGCGCGAACGTCGGCGTGGTCATCGGCATCGGCACCCGCGAGGCCGTCCCGCCCGTCGATGGGCTGGCCGACACCGTCACGTGGGGCAACCGTGAGATCACCGAGATGAAGGCCGTCCCGGACCGTCTGCTGGTGATGGGCGGCGGCGTGATCGGCGTCGAGATGGCGCAGGCGGTCAAGCGCCTCGGTGCGTCGGAGGTGACGATCATCGAGGGGATGGGCACGATCCTCGGACGCGAGGAGCCGAAGGCAGCCAAGGACGTGCACGACGCGCTGGTCGCGGAGGGCATCGTCATCCACACCGGCCAGTTCGCGTCGAAGGTGCGCCGCGAGGGCACGGATGGCCCCGTCACCGTGACGCTCGCCGACGGCACCGAGCTGGTGGGCGACGAGCTGCTGGTCAGCGTCGGTCGCAGCGCGCCGACCGGCGACCTCGGCCTCGACACGGTCGGCGTCCAGCCCGGACGTGGCGGTTTCCTCGCCACCGACGACCACCTGCGCGTGCTCGTCGGGGACACGCCCTCCGACTGGCTGTACGCCGTCGGCGACGTCAACGGCCGAGCACTGCTGACCCACCACGGCAAGTACCAGGCCCGGCTCGTGGGGGACCGGCTCGGCGGGGTCGACACCGACGCGGCCTGGGCCGACACCAAGGCGGTCACCCGCGTCGTGTACTCCGACCCCCAGCTGGCGGCCGTCGGCCTCACCGCTGACCAGGCCCGTGAGGCAGGCGTCGACGTACGGGTGGTCGAGTACGACACCGGCTGGTCCGCGGGCGGCGCGCTGTTCGGCAAGGACAGCGGCGGCTACGCGAACCTCGTCATCGACCAGGCCACGCGCACCATCGTCGGCGCGACCTTCGTCGGCGCGGCCGTCGCGGACCTGCTGCACAGCGCGACGGTCGCGATCGTGGGCGAGGTGCCGATCGAGCGGCTGTGGCACGCCGTGCCGAGCTTCCCGACCGTCTCCGAGGTGTGGCTGCGCCTGCTCGAGGAGGACCGCAAGCTCGAGCTCGCCTGAGCCGCAGGGACGACCGTGGGCCCTCGGGCGCCAGCGTTGCACGTACCGTTGGGGCCCTCCCAGACCGCACCGCCGGAGCACGCTCGTGGCTGACCGCTACACCTCGAAGATCGCCCTCGTCCTCGACGCGCCCGCGGGCTCCGTCGAGGAGCTCGTCAAGGTCGCGGGCGCTGCCGGGGACATCGACCGCGGCACGGCCGTGCGCGACGAGGGCGCCGACGCGATGGAGGTCAACTGGGGCGGCCGCATGCAGCGCGCCGTGATCCGGCGCCTCACCGACGACGACGGCCGTCACCTGCTGCGCGTCGAGGCCTACATCGGTGACAAGGGCCCCAAGGAGGGCACCAAGCGCCAGGCCGAGCTGCTGCGCGGCCTGGCCCGGCACGTGGACGGCGTGATCGGCGTGGTGGACGTCGACGCCCGCGTCGAGCGCGACGTCGCGTGGCTCAACCGCGTGGCCGTGTCTGGTTCGACGTTCGAGGAGCTCGTCAGCCACGAGGTGGACGGCACCGGTCTGCGCTGGGTCCACACCCACGGCGCGGCCCGCTTCGACGTCCCCGACCTCGAGCTGTACGCCGTCACGGCGGGTCGCGTCGAGGCCGCGAAGCAGACGCTGCGCTACGTCCACGCGCAGGTCCAGGGCAGCGGGCTCGCCACCGACCTGAAGCTGCCCGACGGCCGGGACTGCTACCTCGTGCCGGTGCTGCAGTCGTGGCAGCACTGCGACATGCAGTGGCCCGGCGTCGGGCGGGCGGGGCAGGACCGTGGCCCGGGGCTGGACGGCCCGCGGGCCACGCTGTCGGTGCTGCACCGCCCGCGCTTCGGCAAGTTCAAGGTCGACCTCGCCGGCGTCGTGGACGAGCTGCCGACCGCCTGACGTCAGGCGACGTCGTAGCCCTGCTCCTCGATCGCTGCCACGAGCGCGTCGCGGTCGACCGAGTCGTCGTGCTCGACGGTGACGTTGGTCTCCTCGAGCGAGACCTTCGCGTCCTTGACGCCGTCCATCGGCTTCAGCGCGCCCTCGATCGAGCCGACGCAGTGGCCGCAGTGGACGGACGGGACGGAGATGACGGTGGTGCTCATCGGGTTTCCTTGATGTGGGTGTTGCTGGGAGGACGGCGCATCCGGTCGGACACGCCGAGGTCGTTACCAGCCGTGCTCGGGGTCACAGGCGTCGTGGTCCGACGGCTCGAGCTGGATGGTGGCGTGGTCGAGGCCGTGCCCGTCACGCAGGGTCTGCTGGGCCGCGTCGAGGACGCGGTGGCTGGCTGCCGCGTCCACGCCGTCGGCCAGCGCGAGGTGCACGGTGGCGACGTCCATGCCCGACGTCAAAGTCCACACGTGCAGGTCGTGGGCCGCGGCGACGCCCTCGAGGGCGGTGAGGTCGATCAGGATCGCCTCGGGGTCGACGTGGTCAGGCGCGGCCTGGATCAGGATGCGCAGCGCCTTGCGTCCGAGCTGCCAGGTGCGCGGCAGCACCATCAGACCGATCAGCACACCGACGATCGGGTCCACGATCGCGACGCCGGTCAGCTGCACCACGACGGCAGCGATGACGACGCCGACCGAGCCGAGCGTGTCGGCCAGCACCTCCAGCGACGCACCCTCGAGGTTGAGGCTCTCACCCTGCGCCGCGCGCAGCCAGCGCAGCACGACGAGGTTCGCGGCCAGCCCGACCACGGCGACCACCAGCATCGGGGTGCCGAGCACCTCGGGCGGGGCCGCGATGCGGCGCACCGCCTCGACGAGGATCCACACCGCGACGCCGAACAGCAGCACCGCGTTCGCGAGCGCGGCGAGGATCTCCAACCGGTACAGCCCGAAGGTGCGCGTCGCGTGGGCATCGACCCGGCGCGCGGCGAGGATCGCGGCCAGCGCCATCCCGAGCCCGAGCACGTCGGTCAGCATGTGCCCGGCGTCCGACAGCAGCGCCAGCGAGCCGCTCAGCCAGCCGCCGACGACCTCGACCACGAGGAACACGCCGAGCACCCACAGCGAGCGCTGCAACGCGCGCACCTGGGTGTCGCTCGCACCCTGCGGGTGCGACGAGACGTGGCTGTGGTCGCCGGCCATCGTCAGGCCCCGGCGCCGCGTCCGAAGCGGCGCAGGCGCAGCGAGTTCAGCACGACGCTCACCGACGAGAACGCCATGGCGGCGCCTGCGAGCGCCGGGTTGAGCAGCCCTGAGGCGGCCAGCGGGATCGCGGCCACGTTGTAGCCGAACGCCCAGAACAGGTTCTGCACGATGGTGCGCTGCGTGGCCCGCGACAGCTCGATCGCGGTCACGACGGCGCCGAGGTCGTCGCGCATCAGGGTGAGGTCCGAGGACTCGATCGCGACGTCCGTGCCGGCGCCCATCGCGATGCCGAGGTCGGCCTGCACCAACGCTGGCGCGTCGTTGACGCCGTCACCGACCATCGCGACCTTCGCGCCGCCGTCCTGGAGGCGCTTGACCTCTGCCTGCTTGTCGGACGGCAGCACCTCGGCCAGCACCCGGTCGATGCCGAGCTCGTCGGCGATGGCGCGGGCCGTGGCCGCGTTGTCTCCGGTGATCATCACCGGCTCGAGGCCGATGTCGCGCAGGCGGGCCACGACGGCCGGCGCCTCGTCACGCAGACCGTCGGTCACGGCCAGCACACCGCGCACCTCGCCCTCCCAGCCGGCGAACACGGCGGTGCGCGCGAGCGCCTCGTGCGCGGCCGCGACCTGCTCGAGGGCGTCGGGCAGCGTCAGCCCGACCTCCGTCATCAGGCGGCGGCCGCCGACGTGCACGGTCCGTCCCTCGACGTCGCCGTGGACACCGTGTCCCTCCACGTTGGAGAACCCGGTGACCGTCGGCTGCGCGCCCTGCTCCTCGCGGGCGTGCACGGCGATGGCGCGCCCGATGGGGTGCTCGGAGTCGGCCTCGATCGCGCCGGCCAGGCGCAGCAGCTCGTCGTGCGAGCTGCCCTCGGCAGGGTCCACGGCGACCACCGACATACGGCCCTGCGTGAGCGTGCCGGTCTTGTCCATCAGCACGACGTCGATGGTGCGCACGCGTTCGAGCACCTCGAGCGAGCGGATGAGGATGCCGAGCTGGGCGCCGCGCCCGGTGCCGACCATGATCGCCATCGGGGTTGCGAGCCCGAGCGCGCAGGGGCAGGCGATGATCAGCACCGCCACGGCCGCCTCGAACGCGGGCACGAGCTCGCCGCCCACCAGCCACCAGCCGGCGAAGGTCAGCAGCGCGATCACCATCACCGTCGGGACGAACACGGCCGAGACCTGGTCTGCCAGACGCTGCATCTGGGACTTGCCGGTCTGGGCGTCGCTGACCATCGTCACGATGCGCGCGAGCGCCGAGTCGGCCCCGACTGTGGTCGCGCGGACCGTCATCGCGCCGGTGGTGTTGATCGTGGCGCCGGCGACCGTGTCGCCGACCTCCTTGCGCTGCGGCACGGACTCGCCGGTGAGCATCGACTCGTCGACGCTCGACGAGCCGTCGGTCACCTCGCCGTCGACCGGGATGGTCTCGCCCGGACGGACGCGCACGAGGTCGCCGCGGCGGATGCGCTCGACGGGGACCATCAGCTCCTCGCCGGCGCTGGACAGCAGCCGGGCCTCCTTGGCGCCGAGCTCCAGCAGCGAGCGGATCGACGCGCCCGCGCGGCTCTTCGCGCGCGCCTCGAGGTAGCGACCCAGCGACAGGAAGGCGATGATGAACACCGTCGCCTCGAAGTACAGGTCCATGCCGCCGGTGAGCAGCTCCCCGACGCTGAACAGGTACGCCGACAGCGTCCCCATCGCGATGAGCGTGTCCATGTTCGCGGTGAGGTGACGGGCGCGGCGGCCGGCCTCGCGCAGGAACGGCCAGCCGATGCCGAACTCGACCACGGTCGAGATCGCGAACATCGTCCAGCGCATCGGCGTGGACATCATCGCGTCCATGCCGAAGCCGGGCAGCATCAGCACGAGGAAGAACAGCGCGGCCGGCGTCACCAGCGCGACGCGGCGACCCCAGGAGCGCGCGAGCAGCGTCTCGTGGTCCTCGTGCGGCTCGGCCGTCGTGTCCGCCGGCGCCGTGTCGAGGGTGTAGCCGATGCGCTCGACGGCGCGCTCGAGCGTGGTGAGGTCGAGGCCGTCGTCGACCGTGATGCGGGCCGACCCGGTGGCGTAGTTGACGGTCGCGTCGAGCACGCCCTCCTGCCGGCCGAGGATCTTCTGGATCCGCGCGGCGCAGGAGCCACAGGTCATGCCCTCGACGGGCAGGTCGAGGTCGCGTGTCGCGGTGTCGTGCGGTGCGGTCGTCGCCATGCTGGATCCGTCCTGCGGTCGGTTGTGTCGCGTCACTTCGCTCGGACGAGGCGGGCCACGGCGGACACGGCCTCGTCGATCATCGCCTGCGCGTGCTGCTCGTCATCGCCCTTCGCGGCGTCGCTGACGCAGTGCGAGAGGTGCTCGCTGATCAGCCCGAGCGAGACCTTGTGCAGCGCCCCCTGCACCGCGGCGATCTGCGCGAGCACGTCGATGCAGTACGTGTCCTCGTCGATCATCCGCTCGAGCCCGCGCACCTGCCCCTCGATGCGCGCGAGGCGGCTGGTGAACTCCTTCTTGCTGAGGCTGTAGCCGGCCACGACGGCGCTCCTGTCCACGGGTACCCCCCGAGGGTATACGGACGGGCCGCGATGCAGCCATGCCCGGCGCGCCTGGGCGCTCAGACCTCGCCGGGGACCGGTGCTTCCCGAAGCAGGTGAGTCCACGTACGACGTCGAACCACAACCACATGCGAACCTTCACCAACGTCCTGCTCGCGACGACCCTCGGGCTGTCGGCCGCCCTCGGCGTGGCCGCCGGCGACGCGCCGTGCGCGCTGCCGTCGACCACCTCCGCGAAGGCTGGCGCCGCCTCGTGCGGGCTCGAGCTCGTCGGTGCGGTGGACCTCTCCGATACGGGGGCCGGGCAGCTGGCCGTCCACGGCGACCTCGCGGCCGTCGTGCTGCGCGACGAGGGCGTGGTGCAGCTCGTGGACCTCGCGGACCTCAGCGCGCCCGCCGCGCTCGGCCGCTACGACGGTGGGACAGGCGTCGCGTCGCTCGACGACCCGCTGGACGGTGACGTCGCGTTCTCGGACGACGGCACCGTGCTGCTGCACGCGCGGCAGACCCACGACGCCTCCAACGAGGGGCTGCACGTGCTGGACGTCAGCGACCCGGCGAACCCGGTGCTGACCGACCTCGTCCAGCAGGGTGGGATGCTGCGCGTCGCGTACGCCAGCGTCGACGGCCGCGAGCTCGTCGTGACCCAGGACGCGATCGCCGGCACGACGATCTTCGAGCTGCTGCGCACGCCGCTGGGCGCCAAGGTCGTGCCGCTGCACGTCGACGCCCTGCCGGCGCTGAAGGTCGGCGGGCCCGCATCGGCCGGCATCGTGATCGTCGAGCAGGACCCGGAGCTCGGTGTCCCGCTGCTGTACCTCACCGACGGGGCCACCGGCCTGCGGGTGCTGGACATCTCGGACCCCGTGCAGCCCGTCGAGCTCGGCGCGTGGCCCACCCAGGGGCTGGCCGACATCGTGCTGGAACGTCGTGACGGTCGGGTGCTGCTGCACGCGGCCGCCGAGTACTGGTTCACCAAGACCGCGCTGCCGGAGCTCATCACGCTCGACGTGACCGAGCCGGCCTCGATCACCGAGGTCGCCCGCCGCAACGTGGGCGGCTACGACGGCAAGGTGGCGTGGAAGCTCGGCGGGATGGCGCTGGACGGCGATGCCATCGAGGGCCGCTCGCTGTGGCTGGCGCACGGTCACGCCGGGCTGGTCGAGCTCGACCTCGACACCGGCACCGCACGTCGCGCCACGACGAACCTCGGTGCCGTCGGCCTGCCGCGTCCGGACCTCGGCTTCGTCGGCTGGTACGCGATGGACGTGCTGCGCACCGACGACCACGTGCTGGTCACCGACGCCGTCACCGGCGAGCTGCGGGTGTTCGCCGAGCGCTGAGCCCTGTCGCACGGCACGCCTAGGCTCGGTGACGCCGTCCCTGACGACGGCGGGACGGAGCGCACGATGGAGATCACGGACGGACCGGTCGGGCTCGTGGTCGCGGGCGCGGGTGCCCGCGGCGCGTACGAGGCAGGGGCCATCGCGGCGTTGCTGCCCGTGCTCGAGTCACGTGGCCAGCGGCCGCGCGTGCTCGTGGGCACCAGCGCAGGGTCCATCAACGTCACCCTGCTGGCGGCGCTCGCGGACGAGTCGGCAGAGGCGGCGGGCGAGCAGCTGGTCGCGTTCTGGGAGGGCCTGACCACGCGCGACGTGTGGCGACCGCTGGCCCGCAGCGGCCCGGTGACGGTCGCCCGCTACCTCGCCGAGCTGGTCGGGCTGCCGAAGCCGTCGCTGACCTCGCTGCTGGACACCTCGCCGCTGCGGGCGCTGGCCGAGCAGCTCGCGCCGATGGTGCTGCGGGCGAACCGCAACGTCGCCGCGGGCCTCGTGGACGCCGTGGGCGTCGTCGCGACCGACGTCTACCGCGGTCGTACGGCGGTGTTCTGCGACCTCGCGCCGGGCGTCGCCCTGCCGGGCTCGGACGAGGGCCGTGCGCTGGACTACATCGCTGGACCGATCATCCCCGAGCACGTGCTCGCCTCGTCCGCGATCCCGCTGGCGTTCCCCGCGGTCGAGATCCCGCACGGCAGCAGCGGCGCGACGCGCTGGTACGGCGACGGCGGCGTGCGGCTGAACGCACCGCTCAAGCCCGCGCTGGAGCTCGGCGCGACCAGCCTCGTGGTGGTCGCGACGCACCCGGCGGACGCGGCTGCCTCCGACCTGGCCGTGGTCCCGACCTCGGAGCCGGAGCTCGACGACCACGTCGTGCACCTGCTCGACGTCGTGCTGGTGGACCGCATGGTCGAGGACCTGCGCACGCTGCGGACCGTGAACAAGATCGTCTCGGCGCGTGACGGTGGGGGTGACGGGACGGCCGAGGCCGCTGGCTACGTCGAGGTCCCGAACCTGTTCGTCGGACCTGCGCGTCGCGAGGCGCTCGGCGAGCTCGCCGTGGAGGTGTTCGCCGCGTTGGGCGCCAAGGAACGGCTGCTGCCGACGTCAGCCGCAGCCGAGCTGGGGCTGCTGCGACGCCTGATGGCCAGCACGGACGGACCGCGCTCCGGTGACCTGCTCAGCTACCTGTTCTTCCACCCGCGCTTCAGCGCCGCCGCCGCCGAGCACGGTTGGGTCGACGCCCGGCAGGCGCTCCAGGAGCAGGCCGTCGTCGGCTGACGTAACGCAGCATGCTGCTCGCTCACCCCGTCTCGGGGGATGTCGCACCCTGTTCGTAGGGTGGCTGGACTCGAGTGACAGGGTGGAGATGGTGCGCGGGGTGCAGGGACAGGCCGGTTCGGAGGGTGGCGGTCCAGACGTCATGCCCGGGGTGTCGGAGGTGGCGCCGGAGGTGGTGTTCGAGGCTGAACGGGGCTCGTCGAGGCAGGACGTGCTGGTGGAGTACGGGCGTCGACTGGGGCCCGATCCAGCGTTGTCGGGGGTGTCGGACGTCGAGCTGGAGGAGCGGGTCCGCACGGGCGCGGCCGCGTTGGCGGCGTTGACGTGTGAGTGGTTGACGTGGCTGGGCGAGCTGGTGGTGCGCGGCACCTGGGCCGCCGACGGGGCGAAGACGCCGGCGGGGTGGGCGTCGTGGGCGTTGGGGGTCGCGCCCTCGACGGGGCGGGAGCACGTGCGGGTGGCGTTGCGGTTGCGGGAGTGTCCGCTGGTGCGGGCGCGGTTCGCGGCCGGGACGTTGTCGTACTCGAAGGTGCGGGCGTTGACGCGGGTGGTGTCGCCGGCGACGGAGGCGATGTTGGTGTCGTGGGCGGACCACTGCACGGCGGCAGAGCTGGAGCAGGTCGTGCGGGACACGGCGAAGGCCCGGGCGGCGGAGGCCGGTCCCGTCGTGGGTGAGGGGGCGACGGTGACGCGCCGGTGGCGTGATGATGGGCGGCTGGAGGTCACGCTGGTGGTGGACGCAGCCACGGGTCTGGAGGTCGAGCAGCACCTCGACCGTCTGGCGGAGCTGTCGATCGCGGCCGACGACCGCGTCGACACGGCCAGGGCAGACGTCGATGTGGCGGAGGTTGCGGAGGTGGAGCGGGGTGCTTCCGCGGAGACGGGCCGCGTGTCGATGCGGGCTCGGATGGCGGACGCGGTGGTGGGCGCGTTGGCGGTGGCGGTCGAGGCCGGCCCGGCGGACACCTCGGGTGCGGACCGGCATCTGGCGGTGGTCGAGCTGTCCGCGGCGACCTACCTCGCAGCGGCCGAGACGAACGCCGAGCTGACCCTCGACCTCGACGAGGACAGGGTGGACATGTCGGCCGCTTCTGGGGGTGCTTCCGCGGGAGCGGGAGCGGATGTCGCGGGGGCGGCGCCATCGCCGTCGCGGCGTGCGCGGGTGGCCATGGTGGGCTCGGGGCGTGGTCGGGGGAGGACGCGGCCGATCCCGCTACGGCAGCTGGGTCGGCTGGTGTGTGGGGCGCGGCTGGACGTGCTGGTGCATGCGGAGGGGCACCCGGCGGATCTGGGCACGACGCGCCGGTTCCCGGACGCGACGTTGCGACGGTTGTTGCTGGCGCGGGACCGGTCGTGCCGGTTCCCGGGGTGTGGGGCGGTGCGGTTCCTGCACGCGCATCACGTGGTGTCGTGGGAGGACGGGGGTCCGACGGATCTGGACAACCTGGTGGCGCTGTGTGGGCATCACCACCGGTTCGTGCACAACGCAGGATGGAGGCTGCGCTCGACGGGGCGCGGGACGTGGTCGTTCCACGCGCCGGG
>JBFGFG010000033.1:0-12609 GCA_041579655.1 Nitriliruptoraceae bacterium | reverse complement strand
GCCGAGGCCGAGGCGGCCGCAGCGCCGACCCCGCCGCCCGCGCCCCCGAGCGCTCCAGCCCCCGCGCCTGCGCCCGCGCCCGCGCCAGCCTCTGCGTCGGCATCGTCCGACGCAGCCTCGGGTGAGGGTGTGCTGACCTCGCCGCTCGTGCGCAAGCTGCTGCGCGAGGCAGGCATCGACACCGCGCAGGTCGCAGGGTCAGGCCCCGGTGGCCGCATCACGCGCGCCGACGCAGAGGCTGCCGTCGCATCCCCGCCCGCCGCTGCTGCTGCTGCTGCCCCTGCCGCGCCGCAGGCGGCAACCGCCGGCTCCTCGGTCACGCCTGCACCCGCGTTCACCGGTGGCGACGCCGGCGTGCCGCAGCGGCCGACCGCGGGCACGAAGCAGATCGACTTCGGCGGCGAGCGCGCCGTGACCGAGCCGATCAGCCGCGTGCGCAAGGCCATCGCCAGCGGGATGAAGAACTCGCTGGACACCACGGCGCAGCTCACGGCTGTCGTCGAGGTCGACATGACGCGCGTCATGAACCTGCGTGCGGCCGTGAAGGACGAGTTCAAGGCCCGTGAGGGCGTCTCGCTCTCCCCGCTGCCGTTCATCATGCGCGCCGTGGCGATGACGCTGTCGCGCCACCCGGTGATGAACTCCACGCTCGACCTCGAGTCCGGCACCGCGACGTTCAACCGCTTCATCAACCTCGGCATGGCCGTGGACACCGAGCGCGGCCTGCTGGTCCCCAACATCAAGGACGCGCAGGACCTCACCATGACCGGCATCGCCAAGGCGATCGCCGACCTGGCGAAGCGCACCCGCGGCAAGGGCATCAAGCCCGACGACATCAGCGGCGGCACCTTCACGGTGACCAACACCGGTTCGCTCGGGACGCTGCTCGACACGCCGATCCTCAACCCGCCGGAGGTCGCCATCCTCGGCGCCGCGGCGATCGAGAAGCGCCCGGTGGTGGTGTCCGACGCGTACGGCGACAGCATCGCCATCCGCTGGATGACGTACCTGTGCCTGTCGTACGACCACCAGGCCATCGACGGCGCCGACTCCGCCCGGTTCCTCCAGGACCTCAAGTGGACGCTCGAGAACCACGACTTCCGCGGCGAGCTCGGCCTGTGACCGAGGCTCGACCGGCACGTCGCCCGCGCGAGCTGCGGGCGACGCCGGACGAGCCGATCACGGTGATCGACTGCACCGGGGGCGACCCGGTGCCGTACGACGTGGCGTGGGAGTGGCAGAAGCGTCTGGTCGCCCAGCGAGCCGCCGGCGAGGTCGGTGACACGGTGCTGCTGCTCGAGCACCCGCCCACCTTCACCATGGGCAAGCAGGCCAAGCGCGAGAACGTGCTGTTCGACGATGACACGCTGGCCGCGCGCGGCATCACGATGGTCGACGTCGACCGCGGCGGGGACGTGACCTACCACGGTCCCGGCCAGCTGGTCGGCTACCCGATCATGCAGCTCGACGGTCCAAGGGTCGTCGACCACGTGCGTGCCCTCGAGGCGCTCAACATCGCGGTGCTCGCCGAGCACGGCCTGACCGGCGCGCGCATCCCCGACTACACCGGCGTGTGGGTCGGCAACACCAAGGTCACCGCCATCGGCGTGCGCGTCAGCACCGCCGCGTACGTGACCCAGCACGGATGGGCGACCAACGTCACGCCCGACATGGACGACTGGGCCGGCATCGTCGCCTGTGGCATCACCGACGAGGACAAGTCGGTCGGCTCACTCGCCAGGCTCGGGGTCGACGCGTCCGTCCACGAGCTCGCGGCGAGCACGGCCCGCCACCTCGAGGCGCTGTACGCCACGCATGTGGAGGTCGTGCAGGTCCGGCCGCCGTCGTGAGGCGTCCGGACCTCTGAGGATCAGAACGACTCGACGACGAACTCCGCGTGGTCTTCCTCGGCCGGGCTGAACTCGAGGCCGGCCGGGACCTCAGTGGTGCCCCACGCCCACAGGCCCGAGTCGCCGTTGTAGTAGTCAGCCGTGGTCAGCTCGACGCGGATGGTGTGCTCGCCCGCCTGGTCCTCGGCCAGCATGTCGATGCCCGTCAGCGTCATCTGCAGCCGCGCGGTGACGTCGGAGTTCGTGCGCTCCGCCGTCATCTTCGCCTCACCGATCCAGCCGGCCTCGTAGCCATCGATGGTGATGCTGACGTTGGCCCAGATCTCGGTGAACGCGAGGCTCGGGATGTCATCGCCCTGGGGCACGTTGGCGGTCGCGCCGTCCGTGAGGTGGGTGAGCCGCACGATGCCGGCGTCGATCATGTAGAGGTCGAGCGTGAGCGCGTCGAGGTTGCCCGTGTGCGTGCCCTCCCAGAGCACCGTCTCGGAGGCATCCTCGGACAGCACGGCGTCCGCGGTGCCACAGCCTGCACCCTCCTGGACCGACGCCGTAGGCGCGGTCGTGTCCCACCCGAACGGCGTGCCGCCCTCGACGTTGGACAGCGTCGTGCCGCCGCACTGGACGTACACCCGCTCACCGTTGAGCACCGGCGTGTAGTCCGCCGGCTGGACGGCTGCGAGCGTGGCGAGGCCCAGGGATGCCGCGAGGGCGAGGGTGACGTGGCGGCGCATGACGGTCCTTCAGGTTGGCGTGATGAGGACTTCGACGCCCGACCAGCCACCTCCTGCCTAGGGTCCGTGCAGGCAAGCACAGGAGCACTCATGGACGTTCGCACGGACACGACGGTCGGGGTGCTCGGCGGCACGGGACCGGGTGGCGCCGGGGTGGCCCTGCGGATGGCGGCTGCCGGCTGCGAGGTCGTGGTCGGATCGCGTGACCCGGGCCGCGCCGCTGAGGTGGTCGCCGAGCTCGTCGAGCCCTGGCCTGACGTCGGCGGGCTCGTCCGGGGCGCGACCAACGAGGAGGCCGCGAGCTGCGACGTGGTGGTGATGGCCTCGCCGTGGGAACCGGCGCTCGTGCTGGCCGAGCAGCACGCTGAGGCGCTGGAGGGCCGCACCGTCATCACGATGGTGAACGCGCTGATCCGGTCAGGAGCCGCGTTCCTGCCGCTCACGATGCCGCGCGGATCGGTGGCGGCAGAGCTGCAGGCCCGGCTGCCGGGCTCCAACGTCGTGGGCGCTTTCCACCACATGCCCGCGAAGCAGTTCGCGGACCTGTCGTACGTGTTCGACTGCGACGTGCTGGTGTTCGGTGACGACCGTGACGCGCGCGCCGAGGTCCACGGGCTGATCACCGGGATGGACGGCCTGCGCCCGGTCACCGTCGGCACGCTCGAGCTCGCCGGAGCGGTGGAGGCGCTGACCGCCGTGCTGATCCAGGCGAACGTCATCCACCGCACCCACTCCACGCTGCGGCTCATCGGCGACTTCGGCTGACACCACCCGACGCAGGAACACGTCCGGGGGCACGCAGTCGCGTGCCCCCGGACCGTTCACGTGACGTCAGCGCGTGCGGGACCGCGAGGACGCCCGGTAGGTGGACAGCCAGCCGCCGGAGAGCTCCGGGTCGAAGCCCATCGGGCCCATCGTGCCGCTCATCGTGGCGTTGCGGTTGCTCGACCTGTAGCTCTCGGAGTACCAGGTGTTGCCCTCACGCCAGCGGGAGGTGTAGCTGCCGGAGGAGACGTCGCCGACGCCAGTCCAGATGATGTCGGCCGCAGGTCGGCCGACCACGCCACCGTCGTGACCGCCCCCGTACACCGTCAGCGTGCCCGTGAGGCGTGCGGAGTTCAGCTTCTTGTCGAAGGTGAACGGGACGTCGTAGCTGTCGATGTAGCGCGACCCCATCCAGTCGCACTGGTTCGGCTCCGGCTCGGGCTCATCGGTCGGCCCGTCGTCCACGACGTGGCCGCCCCAGCCGGGCGTCTCGCCGGGCTCGCAGTCCCAGTCCTCGATGTAGCCGAACACGGCTGCCTTGCCCTTCGTCGTCTCGTCGGCGTTGAGGTAGCCGATGTGGGTGTTGCCCACCGGGCTCACCCCGGTGGCGATGCCGTCCAGCTGCGTCCAGTGCGTCGCGGCCGACTGACCGGACACGCGGTAGCTGAAGGACGAGGCGGCGTCGGCCGCGGGGGCGATCAGCAGCGATGCCATGACCGCGAGGGCCGTGGTCGTCGCGAGCAGGGTCGGGTACCCGGTACGGGCGAGTCGTGCGTTCATGTGTGGTGCTCCTGGTGCGGGCGGTCCGCGCGTTCGACGGTGTCGAATCATGTCTAGGACGCACGCGGCGACCACGGGGTTGCACGGAGAGCTCGGCATGGTCGCAGGGCGCACCGCAGAGCCGTCGCCGGCTGCGTTCTCGCACGCTGGTGACACGCCGCGGTCGCTGGCTCACCGTCGTCACGGCCCACCGGAGTTCGGTCACCCGAACGTCCCTCGCGTCTGTCATCCTTGTGGACGATCTTGTGGACGAGCAGGAGGAGCCGATGGCACGTCGGGATGACGCCAGGCTGCTCGGCGTGCCCCCCGACGCCTCGGCTCGCGAGGTGCAGGCGGCCTTCCGCGTGGCGGCCGCCCGCGCGCATCCCGACCGGGGCGGCGATTGCGCCACGTTCGTCAGGCTCGCCGAGGCGCGGGAGCGACTGCTCACCGCGTCGTCGACGACACCCACGGCTGGCGTACCCGTACGCGTGCATCGCGGGGAGCAGGAGGGTGTCGTCGCACGCATCCTGGCGTGGCTCATCAGCACCATCGACGGCCGCGAGCGCCGGCGTCACTTCGGCGACCGCGATCGTGACCTGCGCTGACGTCACCTCACTAGTGCAGCTGACCCATCTTCGACGGAACCCGAAACGATTCGCCTGACCGCGTCTCTGTACTGGTGTCGTGGTGCACGGCCACGGTCATGACACTGGACAGAGCCATGCGCGCACCCACGACCGGGATCATCGCCGGCGCCTTGATCGGCGTGGTGTGGGTGCTCGGCGGGTTCGCCGCTGTCATGGTCGTTGCGTTCTGCGCAGCCATCGGCGGGGTCGTGGAAGCCGTTCTCGGCGGCCGTGTCGATCTCACCGGCTACCTCGGTCACCAGCACGACGAGCAGTAGAGACCGACACCGTTCGCCCATGCAGACGAAGGACACTGACCATGGCAGCTGAAACCTCCACGAAGGCCGCGCCCACCAAGGCCTCGACCACGACCGACCTGACCATCTCGCTGCTCACCACCGATCGTGGTGTCACGTCGATCGACGAGTCGGTCATCGCGAAGATCGCGTCCCTTGCTGCGCAGGAGGTCGACGGCGTCGCCCAGCTCGGCGGGACGATCTCCGGCGCGCTGTCGAAGGTCGTGGGACGCATCCGCGGCGACGAGCACCAGACCGCCGGCGTCGGCGTCGAGGTCGGTGAGCGTCAGGCGGCTGTCGACCTCAGCCTGATGGTGCTCTACCCCGCCTCCATCCACCAGGTGGCCCAGTCTGTGCGCGAGAACGTGATCTCGCGCATCGAGGAGATGACCGGTCTGGAGGTCGTCGAGGTCAACGTGGCGGTCACGGACCTGCGCTTCCCCGGCGGCGAGAAGGAGCCGGTCGAGCCCACCCCGAGCCGCGTGCAGTGACGACACGCGTCGCTGACGACCGCTTCGGCGTCGCGTTGGCGGCCCGTGATGCCGCGTGCTCCGTCGCCGGCGTCGCCGGTCTCGATCCCGGCCGCGTCGGCGAGATCGCGACGTACCGCTCGGGGCGCAAGGTGGCGGGCGTCCGCGTGCTCTCGACGGACCCACCGCACGTTCTGCTTCGCTTGATCGTCAGCTACCGCGGGAGCCTCGCGCCACGGCTGTCCCAGGTCCGCGCCGCGGTGCTGGATTCGCTCTCACCCGGGGCCCGCGTCGATCTCCAGGTCACCGACGTGCAGACACCCTGAGCTGACGGGAGGCCCACGATGCAGACCGCCAACCGCGTGATGACGGCCGTCCTGGGGTTGCTGATCGCAGCGGTGGGGCTGCTGGCCGTCGGCGAGGCCGTGCGCGCCCTCACCGGCATGGCCCCGGGGCCGCTGGACGCGGACACCCTCAACGCAGCGGTCGCCGAGAGCCGGTGGTCGGATCCCGTCTACGCGTACCTGGCGGCTGGGCTGGTGGTGGCCGGACTCATCCTCGTCTGGGTCGAGCTGCGCCCGCGCCGTCCCGCGACGCTCCCCGTCGGAGCGCGCGACCGATCCCGCACCGTTGACCTGGTGCTCGAGCGGCGCGGCCTCGAGCGGCGGCTCGCCCACCTGATCGAGCAGGACCCCGACGTGGTGTCCGCGCAGGTGAAGGTCGGCCGCTTCCGAACACGACTGGTGCTGGCGATCCTCCCCATGGCCGACGGCCGGGCCGTGCAGCGGGAGGCCCGGGCAGCGGCGGAGGCCGAGTGGGCTCAGCTCGGGCTGCGGTGGCGCCTGCGGACCCGGTCATCGATCATCCGGTCGAAGCGACGCGTCCGATGAGGGGCCTCACCCAGCGCATCAGCCTGCTGCTCCTCGGTCTGGGGCTCGCCGCCGGCGGCGTCTGGCTCGCAGTCACGAGCCGCGCCCAACAGCCGACCGTGGCGACCCCCGGCGCCCTCGTGCGTTCGGTGACAGCCCTGTACCGGGACAGCACCACCGGCCTGTGGGTGCTCGCCAACGTCGGCGTGGTCCTGATCCTGATCGGCCTCCTGCTCACGCTCCGGCAGCTGCGCCCGCAGCAGCCCCAGCTCCGCACCGCGACGCTCGCGACGTCGACACACGGGGTCACGACGGCGAACGCCCGGGCGGTTTCTCGCGCCGTCGCGAGTGATGCTCGGACGATCGCCGGCGTGACCACGGCGGACGTGCGTCTCACCGAGATCAGCCCGGCGACGGCTCTGCTGAGCGTGGGCGTCGCCATGGACGCCGACCTGCCCAGCGTCGTCGACGGCCTCGCGACGGTCGTGGACCGGCTGGGGACGACGCTCGGCACGAACGGCACGCACGCGACCACCAGCATCGCGTTCACCGATGACCGACTCCCACGTGTCCAGTGACGGCAAGGCACCAGACGCGACCGACGGGACCACCGATGTCGTCGCCGCACAGGCCGGCGATGCCGACGCACGTGAACGACTCCTCACACACCATCTGCCGGAGGTGCACCGCGTCTGTCACTGGATGCTCAACGACAGCGAGGCAGCAGCGGACGCGACGCAGGACGCCTTCGTGCTGGCGATGGAGAACCTGTCACAGTTCAACGGCGACGGCGACTTCGGGGCATGGATCCGGTCCATCGCCATCAACCGGTGCCGGAGGATGCGTGGCCGGGCCGCGATGCTGCGCACGACCGAGCTTCCGGTCGACATCCCCTCGGCGCGACCTGGCCCGGACGACCAAGCGACGGTCGCGCTCGCCACCAACGCTGTTCGCGTCGCGCTCGAACGGCTGCCCGACGAGCAGCGCACGGCCTTCATCCTGCGCGAGGTGGAAGGCTTGTCCTACGCCGACATCGCCGCCAGCTGTGACACCACACCCGACGCGGTCCGACTGCGGCTGCACCGCGCCCGGCTCGTCGTCCTCAAGGAGCTGTCCCCATGGACATGAACGCCCCACTTCCGTGCGGGACCCTGCCAACCGAGCTGCTCGATGTCAGGCGAGACGACGGCACCGCCTCGGGCCACGACCACACCACGTGCCCGGACTGCACGGCGCAGCTCACACGTTCGGGCTCCCTGTTCGCGCTGCTGGACATGGCCACCTCCCTCGACGTCCCGATGCCGGGCGACCTCGCGAACCGCGTCCTCGCGGCGCTCACCGTCCCTCCGTCCCAGCCGCTCGTCACCGCCCGCACTGCGCAGGGCGCGACCACCATCTCGCAGCGGGTCGCGCAGTCACTCGCCGAGGAGGCGCTGCACGGCCGCACCGACGCCTGGCTGCGGCAGTGCCGCGTCGTGTCCGGCGACGCCGCGTCGCGAGCGAGCCGGCTCGAGCTCGACGTCGAGCTCGCTGCCTCGGGCGCGCTGCACGCGACGGCGAACGCGATCCGTGACGCCGTCCGCACGGCGCTGCACGCGCTCCTCGGGGAACCGATGCCGGTCGACATCCGGGTCGTCGGCCTGCTCCCCCTGCCGTAGGCGGGCTGCGGACGTCGACGCGCCTCGCCGGCCCAGCGGTCCGTACCCTCGCCGGTCCCGGCCGCCGTCCTCGAGGAGCCGCCGTGGACCAGCCCTCCCGCACGTCCAGCGTGACCGAGCAGGCCAGCGCCATGCTGGCTGCCAGCGGCGTGCTGCCGATGGCGCCCGACACACGTCCGCTGTCGAAGGCGGACGTGCTCGGCAAGGAGCGCTCGCAGCGCGCAGGCGTGGTGCGCAAGACCATCGACACCACGGTCAAGAAGGAGCGCAAGCCCGAGTGGCTGAAGGTGAAGGCGACCCAGGGCGACACGTTCAAGGACGTGAAGGGGTTGATGGACGGCCTCGAGCTGAACACCGTCTGCGCCCAGGCCCGCTGCCCCAACATCTACGAGTGCTGGGAGATGCGCGAGGCGACGTACCTGATTGGTGGCGAGGACTGCACTCGACGGTGCGGCTTCTGCCAGATCAAGACCGGCAAGCCCGCCGGCTACGACAAGGACGAGCCCCGTCGCGTCGCCGAGGCCGTCCAGACGCTCGGCCTGCGCTTCACCGTCGTGACGATGGTCGCGCGTGACGACCTCGACGACGGCGGCGCGTGGCTGGTCGCCGAGACCATCCGCCAGATCCGCAGCCGCACCCCTGACGTCGGTGTCGAGGTGCTGCCCAGCGACTTCGGCTACGGCATGGACCCGGAGAAGGGTGCCGCGGCGCTCGAGCAGGTCGTCGAGGCGCTGCCGGACGTGTTCGCGTTCAACCTCGAGACCACGCGCCGGCTGTTCCCCACGATCCGTCCGTCGTTCGACTACGACCGCGGCCTGGCGTTCCTCGCCCTGGCCCGCGAGCGCTTCCCCGAGACGACCGCGATCAAGTCCAACCTCATCGCCGGCATGGGCGAGACGGACGACGAGATCAAGGAGTGCATGCGGGACCTGCGCGCGGCGGGCGTCAACACGCTCACCATCGGCCAGTACCTGCAGCCCTCCGCCCAGCACCTGGCGCTTGACCGCTACGTCACGCCCGAGTCGTTCGACGAGTTCCGTCGCTACGGCGAGGATGAGCTCGGCTTCGCCCACGTCGAGTCGGGCCCGCTGGTGCGCTCGAGCTACCACGCCGGCGAGCAGGCCATCGACGCCGACGCGTGGAAGCCGACCGGCGACCAGCCCGGAGCCTGAACAGCGTTCCCGGTCGGTGCGGCCATCGGTACGGTCGCCGACATCGCGCCGTCTGAGGAACCGTTGTGGGCCTGTCCGACCTGAACCCGTTCAGCGGCTCGCTGCCGCTGATGGACGCCGGCTGGCTCGTGGCCGAGGCGCCGGAGCACCCGACCCACGTCGGCAGCCTGATGCTGTTCGAGCTCCCGCCCGAGGCAGGGGGCGACGCGAGCGCCTGGATCGACTCGACCATCGCCGGCGCGATGCAGCACCCGACGCTGCGCAACCCGTTCGACCTCAAGCTCAAGCGTCCCCACGGCCTGCTCGGCCAGTACGCGTGGGAGCGTGACGAGGACACTGACCTGCTGTGGCACGTGCGGCACCTCGCGATCCCGCGCCCCGGCCGCATCCGCGAGCTGCTGTCGCTGGTGTCGCGCCTGCACACCCCGCCGCTGGACCGCCACCGCCCGATGTGGGAGGCGTACCTCATCGAGGGCCTCGCAGACGGTCGCGTGGCGCTGTACTGGCGCGCCAGCCACGCCCTGATGGACGGCGTCGCCGCGATGCGCCAGCTGCTGGCCTCGTTCACGCCGGACCCCGACGTGCGCGACATGGTCCCGCCGTGGGCGCTGGACCCCAACGCGCCGCCGGCGAAGTCGAAGCTCCGGGGATCCTCGCGGTCCATCGAGCCCTCCCCCGTCGGCATGGCCGGCACCGCGATGGCTGCAGCAGCCAGCAACTTCAAGCTCACCTCGCTGGTGAGCAAGCAGATCCTGCGCGGCGTCAGCAACCGCAGCGAGGTCAGCTACCCCGCGCCGTCGACGATCTTCAACCAGCGCCTCTCGGCGTCGCGCCGGTTCGTGGCGCAGTCCTACGACATCGACCGGTTCAAGGCGATCGCGAAGGCGTCTGACGCGACCATCAACGACGTCGTGCTCGCCGCCTGTGGCTCGACGCTGCGCAGCTACCTCATCGACCGTGGCGAGCTGCCCACCGCCTCGCTGACGGCGCTCGTCCCCGTCTCGGTGCGTCCCGCCGACGGCCCCGACGACGGCAACGCGCTCTCGGCGGCGCTGACGACGCTGGCCACCGACACCGCTGACCCCGTCGAGCGCCTCGAGCGGGTCAAGGCCTCGATGGACCGCAACAAGGCGCGCATGGCGACGATGAACCGAGCGGAGCTCGGCACCTACGGGACCCTGATGTTCGGCCCCGTGCTCGGCGCCCAGATCACCGGCACCGCCGGGCGCGTCCCGCCGATGTTCAACGTGATCATCAGCAACGTGCCGGGTCCGTCCGACTCGCTGTACTGGAACGGCGCGCGCCTCGACGGGATGTACCCGATGTCGCTGCTGTTCGACGGCTACGCGCTGAACATCACGCAGACCTCGTACGCCGGCAGCTTCGAGTTCGGCTTCACGGCCGACCGTCGCGCCGTGCCGCAGATGCAGCGGATGATCGACCACCTCGAGGACGCGCTCGTCGCCCTCGAGGTTGCGTACGGCCTCAGCTGACCGCGTCGCCGTCGGACGGTGTGCCCTCGCCGTCCTCACGGCGGATCCACATCGTGCGCTGCGGGAACGGGATCTCGATCCCCTCGCGGTCGAACGCGTACTTCAGGCGACGACGCAGCTCGCGGCCGATGCCGTACTGGTCACCGGGTGTCGTCTTGATGACCAGGCGGATGTCGACTGCGTCGACGCCGAGGTTCTGCACGCCCCACACCGTCGGCTCGTCGAGGAACATCGCGGCGTACTCGGGCTCGGCGGCCATCGTGTTCGCCACCTCCGCGATCACCGCGCTGGCGTGGTCGGTGTCGGTCCCGTACGACACCCCGATGTCCAGCAGCGTGCGAGCCCACTCCTGGCTCATGTTGCCGAGGCGTCGGATCTCGCCGTTGGGCACGTACCAGAGCGTGCCGTCCACGCTGCGGATGCGGGTGGTGCGCAGGCTCACGCTCTCGACGGTGCCGACCGCCTCACCGGAGTCGATCTGATCCCCCACGCCGTACTGGTCCTCGAGCAGCATGAACACGCCGCTGATGAAGTCCTTCACGAGGTCCTGCGCGCCGAAGCCGAGCGCGACACCGACGATGCCCAGACCTGCGATGTACGGGCCGAGCTCGATGCCGACGGTGCTCAGGATGGTGAACACCGACAACGTCCACACCGCGACCGAGATCGTGCTCTTGCCGACGCTCGCGAGCGCCACCGCGCGGCGACTACGGCGCTGCAGCGAGATCTCGTCCTCGCGGACCTCGTCGGCGCTGAGGTCCAGGTCGCGCTCGGGCAGCAGCCGGCCGAGCTTGCTCGAGCGCGGGTCGGTGACACCGACGACGGCCCGGTCCACGAGACGGTGCAGCACACGCACCACGATCCAGCTGGCGATGATCACCAGCAGGATGCGACCGGCCCCTGCGATCAGCCCGTCCAGCTGGTCCCGCGTCAGGACGAGCGGCCCCCTCTCGAGCATCACGTCCTCACCGGTGTCCGCGGCTGTCGTGGCGGCCTCGGTGGCGGCGTCGGTGGCTGTGGCGATGACGAGCTTGGCTGCGAGCAGCACTCGGACCTCGTGGTGTGGGAGCGTGGCTTGGGCGAGCGTCCGCGGACGCCCCGTGGAGGCTACGTGCCCGGTTCCGGCCGTCGGGAGACCTCAGCCGTTGCGGTCGTGCGTCAACCGAGCGCGCCGACCACGCCGACACCGATGGCCCAGGCCACCACGAGCATCACGGCGGCGACGCCCGCCGGGCGCGCTGCGCGGGTCCGGGGATCAGCGTCGCCACCGAGCGCGAGCATCGCCGCGCCACCCGCCAGCAGCCCGCCCACGTGCCCACCGATGGACACACCCGGCACGGCGAAGGTGAACACGAGGTTCAGGATCAGCAGCCGGCCCAGCGAGGTGCTGAACGGCTTCATCCCGCGCTGCTTCATCAGCACCAGCGCGGCCCCGAGCAGCCCGAAGATCGCCCCCGACGCACCGGCCGTGAACGCGCCGTAGCTCAGCAGCAGCGCCCCCGCCGTCCCGCCGAGCAGACCCGCCGCGTAGATGCCGGCGAAGCTCGCCGACCCCACCGCGCCCTCCATCAGCCGGCCGAGCTGGAACAGCATGTAGCCGTTGAACCCCACGTGGATCAGCCCGAAGTGCAGGAACCCGCCGGTCACGAGCCGCCACCACTGACCGGCCGCGACCGCTGGTCCGAACGTGACGCCTGCCTGCGTGACCTGATCGCCGGTCTCCGGCAGCGCCTGCAGCACGAACAGCACCGCAACGATCGCGAGCAGCACCACCGTCACCGGCGTGTCCCGTCCCGTCGCGCTCGCCTGCGTGGGCGCGTGTCCCCCGTGCTGCGCGCTGATGGCCTGGCGCAACGCCTCGGCGTCCGGCGGGCACAACGGCCCGACGGGCGAGTCGACCTGGTCCTCCGCGCAGAT
>JBFGFG010000032.1:0-12684 GCA_041579655.1 Nitriliruptoraceae bacterium | reverse complement strand
TGTCGGGTGTCGTCGTCAGCGGGGCAGTCGGCGGGGCAGCCACAGCGTGCCGACGGCCGTGGTCATCACGTGCATCGACGCGAGCGTGATGCCGGTGCCGAGGTCGCTGGCCCCGAGCACGCCGCCCAGCGACAGCAGCCCGACCCCCCAGCCGAGCGGCACCCACAGGTAGGCGAACGCGGAGACGTGGTGCCCCACGATCGTCCACAGCAGCACCGCGGCCGCGAGCGCGACGGTGGTCGCGACGATGATCGACACCATGCCGACGCTCGCGATGGTGACGCCGACGTCGACGGTCATCGAGGCGCCTGCCGCGTCGCCGATCGCGAGCGCCAGCAGGTTCAGGCCGAGGGTCACGAGCGTGAGCTCGACGAACGCGCGGGCGGCCTCGGCCGCGGTCGGTGCCGGCCGCGTGGGCAGCGGCGGGTCCTGCGGTCCGTCCAGCAGGTGGATCACCCGGTCCACGACGCCGTGCAGCCCGTGCGGCTCGGTCTCGGTGGCCATACGCCCCTCCGTTGTCGGTCTTTCCACGGTAGGTGTCGGACGGGCCCTTGGCGTCGGGCACATGGCCGTCGCAGAGGTGGCCGCGGGGACGTTGACGACCGGTCATCCCTGACCCGTACGGTGCCTGTCGAATCGCGTGTCGCGCGTGCGCGCGAGCTCGGCCGAGGAGCCAGGATGTCGCTGCTGTCACGTCCCGACGGTGCGACCCGACGCGGGCGCCGGCGCCGGGCAGCGGTGGCCGGCTGCGCGGTGCTGCTCGTGCTGCTCGCGACCGCTCCCGCCGGTGCGCACAGCGGCTCCAACCTCGTCGTGCCGGTGCTCGAGGACGTGGTCCCGGCGCTGCCGCCCGAGCTGAGCGTCGAGATCGTCGCGACGCAGGTCGCGTCGCTGCTGCGGGTGCACAACCCCACCGACGAGGTGCTGGAGGTCGCGCAGCGCGACGGCACGCCGTGGCTGCGTGTGAGCGCCGCTGGCGTCGAGGTGGCGTCGGGCGCGGTCGACACCTACGCGAGCACGAACCCGACCGGCGCGTCCGTGCCGCGCGACGTGCTGGACGGCTCGCGCAGCAACGAGTGGGTGCGCGTGACCGCCGAGCCGAGCTGGGCCTGGTTCGAGCACCGGCTGCACCCGGAGGGCTTCGTCCCGGAGGGCGCGGTGCCCGACGCGACCGACGGCCCCGTGCGGCTGCTGGAGTGGCGCGTGCCCCTGCGCTACGGCGACACCGACGTCGAGCTGCGCGGCTCGCTGCAGCTGCGTCCGCCGACAGGGGTGATCGAGGTCGAGCTGACCGGCGACGCGCCCGCCGGCGTGGAGGTGCAGGTGGTGGCCGGTGGCATCCCGGGGATCCTGCTCGCACCGGACGGCGCGGCCGAGGTGGTCGTGCTCGGCATCAGCGGGGAGGACTACCTGCGCTTCGGCGACGGCGAGGTTCTGGTCGACACCGCGAGCCCCACGCACCGCGCCGTGGAGGCAGCTCGCGGCAACGCGCTGCCGCCGCTGGACGGGCCGGCCGAGCCCGTGTGGGAGACCGCCACGGGCGGGGAGCGCTACCTGTGGCTGGAGACCCGCGCCCAGCCACCGCTCGACATCCCGGCCGAGGTCCGCGAGGGCGACGCCATCGTCGAGCTCGTGTCGTGGCAGGTGCCGCTGCGCGTGGACGGCGAGGGCGTGCTGCTGAGCGGCGTCACGCGCTGGGTCCCGCTCGCGCAGGCGTCCGGGCCAGGGGGCGTGTCGGCCGAACCGGACGGGGCCGTCGACCGGTGGTCGCGCCGGCTGCTACCGGCGGGAATGCCGTTGGTGCTGCTCGTCATGGCCGGTGTCGCGCTTCGCCGACGGGGGCGCGCCGGCCGACCGGGCTGAGGCGCGGCCGGACGGCCGTTCCCTTCGCTGCCGTGTAGCGAACGGATTGGTTCTCCACGGAATCGGTCCGCCCCGAGTGCGCAGCCCGGCACCGGCTGTGCGTTGGACGTGACGGACATGGCGCTTCTGTAACGCGGCGGCCATGCTTCGGACTAGTCACTCCTTACCAGCTCCGCGACCACCAGGTCGAGGTCGGGTGGGGACGCACAGGCCGGGAGCCCCTGCATGCACACCACACCTCGCACGGCGCGTCGACGCATCGCCGTCGCCGCCGCATCGGCTCTCGTCGCGACGATGGTGGCGCTGCCCGCAGCCGGTGCCGACGAGCCGAGCGCGGCGCAGGTCGGCAGCCTGAGCGGTCTGTTCGAGGAGAACCCGGACGACCCGTTCTGCGAGACCAGCGAGGACGGCGAGGGCAACGGCAACGTCACCTGCAAGCCGACCGCCGTCTCCTCGGCGGTGCTCGACGACGGCACGGTGGTGTTCTGGAACGGCATCGAGAACACCGAGGGCAACGTCGACACCCTCGTGCTGTTCGAGGCCGGTCGCGTGCTGCGTGACAGCCGCGTGCGTGGGCTGGACCTCAACGGCGACAGCCCGGTGTTCCGTGACATCGCGTTCGACGACGTCGAGTCGCCCGTGGCGTCCTACGACTCGCCGGTCACCGAGAACCCGCTCGGCGTGATCGGCACGGGCAAGCCCGGTGACGGGCCGGTCGGCTCGACCGTGGGTCGCGTGGTCAGCACCGACGCCTCGGCGCCGCACGACGACGCGGCCGCCAACGACGCCGACATGTTCTGCTCGGACCTCGCGATGCTGCCGGACGGGCGCATCATCGTGGCCGGCGGCTCGGACTTCTACGCCACCGGCGGCGGTGTCCCCGAGGACCAGCCCGGCATCGGCGGCATGGGCATGTCCGAGATCGAGGGCATCAAGACCACGCAGATCTACGACGACGCCACCGGCACGTGGGGCCAGACCGACGCGATGGACTTCGGTCGCTGGTACCCGACGCTCACCACGATGAGCAACGGTGACCCGCTGGCCGTCTCGGGCGTGACGCGCCTGGTGTTCGACAGCCAGCTCGGGCAGGTCCGCCTCGGCGAGAGCTACGACGTCTCGGCAGGGGAGTGGGTCACGCTCGACGACGCCGGCCTCGCGTCCGAGACCTCGCTGCCGATGTACCCGCGCGTGCACATGGGCCCGTCCGGCGACCTGTTCTACGCCGCCGGCGGCCAGATGAACGGCTTCGGCCCGACCGGCTACGCGGCCGACGAGGCGCTGTGGGGGCTGTACCAGTTCTTCGACGTCGAGAGCCAGACGTGGGAGATCGCCGGCGCCACCCAGTGGGGCGGCCTCGCGCGCAACGGAAACTTCTCGACGCCGCTGCTGATGCAGCCCAACGAGCAGGGTGCCTACGACACGATGGAGATCCTCTCCGGCGGTGGCACGCTCGGCTCGACCCCCGGCTCGATGGTCGCGCTGTCGCTGTCCGAGATCATCACCATCGACGACCAGAACAACGTCAGCGCCGAGGTCACCGGGACGCTGAACAACCCGCGCTGGTTCTCGTCCGGCACGCTGCTGCCCGACGGCTCGGTGCTGGCCTCGGCCGGCGGCACCGTGGACGCGGTCAACGCCTCGGGCTACGAGGGGCCGGTGCGCCAGATGGAGCTGTTCGACCCGCAGACCCGCACGTGGGCGCCGGTGCTCGACACCCAGCGCGACCGGATCTACCACAACACCGCGACGCTGCTGCAGGACGGCCGCGTGCTGATCGGTGGGCACTCGCCGATCATGCAGGGCGTCATCGCCAGCCACCAGGACTTCGGTGGCGCGATGGCTCGCAACACCAAGGACCCGACGTTCGAGATCTACAGCCCGGCGTACCTCCACGCCGGCGAGCGTCCGCTGATCAAGGACGCGCCGCGCCTGCTGGAGTGGGGCAGCGACTTCGAGGTGAAGCTCGGCGACAACGACGACGTCACGTCGTTCTCGCTGATCCGCACGCCGAGCGTCTCGCACACCGTGGACTCCGACCAGCGCGGCATCACGCTGCCGGTCGCGTCGCGCAGCGGCGGCAAGGCGACGGTGGAGTTCTCCGGCGTCGACGGCACCGTGGCCCCTCCCGGTGAGTACTACCTGTTCGCGCTCAGCAGCGCGGGTGTCCCCTCCGTCGCTGCGATCGTGACGGTCGCCGGTGACGAGGTCGCCGATGCGTTCGCGCCGGGCCAGCTCGACGCGATGCGCGGCGAGTCCGCTGCGCTGAACAACGGGATGGACTCCGCGGCCGCCGGCGACGCCGGTGACGCGCAGCCGTACGTGGAGGGCAACGTGCTCGAGGCGATGCTGGACCGCCAGTACCCGGCGCCCGGCTTCGAGGACGTGCTGATCGAGGTGTTCGAGGGCAACAGCCCCGAAGCGCTGCGACAGGCGCTGGCGAGCTACTCCCCGACCGGTTACCGCGAGCTCGTCGAGATCCTCACGCCGCTCGGCCTCATCGAGGAGCTCGAGGCCGCGCTCGGCCAGGACCCGATCGCCCGCGGGCTGGTCGGGCAGGGCTGGGACACGCTCGCCGACCCCGGCACCGAGATGTTCCAGGAGGGCGCGCGCCAGCTCGGCGGGGCGATGTCCGACGTCGCGACCGCGGGTGCCCAGGGCAGCTTCGACAACCCGGGTCTCGACTACGGGATGCTCCAGGACGTGCCGCTGCCGGACGAGCCGCTGGTGAAGCTCGGCGGCGACGAGAACGGCGAGCAGCCCGGCGGCTCCGGCTCCGGATCGGGCGGCGAGGAGCAGCCCGACGGCGTCATGTCGCGGATCTGGACGCGCTTCCTCGAGCTGTTCCGCTGACCCCAAGCCCGCGGCCGCCCTCCCCCGGGGTGGTCGCGTTCCCAGCGATGGCCGCCCTGCCCCGGGCGGCCATCGCTTCTTTCAGCGCCGCGCCGGCGGCTCGTAGCTGAGCATCTCGGGGTGGGTGCTCGACAGCAGCGGCACGTCGATCGCCGGCGGGCACCAGAAGCCGCGCGGGGCGAGCAGCTGGTCGATGAGGTACTCCATCTGCGGGGCGAAGCTCTGGCGGACCTCCACGGCGTGCTCGACCGCGATGTCGTACGGCACCAGCTCGAAGCCGTGCTGCTCGAGCTGCGCGTACAGCTCGCGGAACAGGTCGGGCTGCACGGCAGCGGCCTCGCCGGTCGGCTCGCCGCGCGCGGTGTCGGGCGGCACGGCACCGCGCCGGTACGGCGCCAGCAGCTCGTCGGGCACGCCGCGGGTGAGCTCGTCGAACACCGCCGAGACCCGGCGCAGGAACCAGTAGCCGCGCCCGTCGTACGCGCCGAGGATGATCTGGGAGTGCAGCGCGGCGTCGGCCAGCAGCCCCAGCGCGGTGACCCAGTGCTGCAGCGGCTCGTGGCTGCGGAAGAAGCGCAGCAGCGGCAGCGTGCTGTGGGTCTCGAGGATGCCGGCGGCCCACGCCTCCCACTCGATGAAGCGCGCCTCGAGCTTCTTGGGGTCCGCGTCCGGCGACCACGCCATCACCAGGTGGGTGGGCGTGATGCGCCCGCCGGAGCCGTCGTCGAGCGTCATCAGCGCCCGCTCACGGTCGGAGTACGCCGCGTACAGCGACGGCAGGTAGCCGATGACCAGCGCGGTGGTGATCACGCCGGAGAACGCCTCGACCAGCGCGCCGAGCCGTGGCACCGCCGCGGCCGGGACGATCTCGCCGAAGCCGACGGTGAAGAACACCACGCCCGAGTAGTACAGGGCGTCCTCGGGCGTGTTGAGCGTGGGCAGGCCCTCGAGCGCCCACCACAGCATCGCGAACCCGACGACCTGCAGCAGCACCCACATCGCCAGCAGCTCCAGCAGCAGCAGCGGCGCGAACGTGGCCAGCAGCCGCTCACGCGCGGCCGAGCCGTCCGTCAGCCGCGCCGCGACGCCGCGCACCGCCGCGTACGTGACCCGGGTCACCACGCGGCTCGGCCACGCCTTGGCCACCGAGGTGGAGGTCGTGACCAGCGTGTTGACGAGGTCCGCGAACGCCAGCAGCACCAGCGCGACACCGAGCACCGCCACCACGACCGTCACGCAGGCTCCACCCTCGACGAGCCGTCAGTGAAGCGCAGCCGCCCGTCGTTCAGGTCGGTTCAGCGCCGGGCAGCACCAGCACGCGGTCGCGCCCGGCGAGGTAGCCCGCGGTCGTCGCGGCCAGCGACACGACCAGCAGCAGCACCAGCGGAGCTCTCCACGAGCTCGATGCATCGCGCAGCGCGCCCCACACCAACGGCCCGAACGCGCTGACCAGGTAGCCCCAGGTCTGGGCCATGCCCGACAGCGCCGTCGCGTCGCGGGTGGACGTCGTGCGCAGCGACATGAACATCAGCGCCAGCCCCACCGTGCTGCCCGACCCGAGCCCGAACACCAGGCTGCCCAGCGGGGCCAGCGCGGTCCCGTCCGGCAGCAGCAGCGCCAGCCCCACCACGCTGAGCGCGCCGCAGCCGGCGCCGTACCAGCGCTGGTCGGCGCGTCGGCCCGCCAGCGCGGGGGCCACCAGCACGCCGACGAGGCCGCCGCCGTTGAGCACCGACAGCATCGCGCCGGCGCGCAGGTCGCTCATGCCGCGCTCGATCAGCACGTCCGGCAGCCACGCGAGCGTGACGAAGAACAGCGTCGACTGCAGCCCCATGAACGCCGTCACCTGCCAGGCCAGCGCCGAGCGGTGCATCACCGCGGCCGGGATGCCGACCTCGGCCCGGCGTGCGGCGTCGGCGTCCGCGCGGTCCTGCTCCGAGCTGCCGCGCGCGTCGATCCACACCGAGGTGGCGACCACCAGCGCGGCCAGCGCCGCCGGGATCGCCCAGATGCCGAGCGACGTCGGCCACCCGCGGGCGTCTGCCACGGGGACCGCCACGCCGGCCGAGAGCGTGGCCGCGACCACCATCACCGTGCCGTACAGCGACGTCAGCGCCCCGACCCGGTCGGGGAACACCGCCTTGATCAGCGCCGGCACCAGCACGTTGCCGATCGCGATCGCCACGCCGATCAGCGCCGTGCCGAGCACCAGCCAGCCGTACCCGCCGAGCGACCGCAGCGCGGTGGCCAGCGCGAGCAGCGCCATGCTGCCGGCCAGCGAGCGTCCGATGCCGATGCGGCGGGCCAGCCACGGCGCGAGCGGCGCGACGGCTCCGAAAGCCAGCACCGGGATGGTCCCCACGGCGCCCATCGCGACGTTGCCGACGTCCAGCGCGGCGCGCACGGTCGGCACCAGCGGCCCGACCACCGTGATGGTGGTGCGCAGGTTGAACGCCACCGCGACGATCCCCGCGAGCACCAGCCAACGTCCCGGACCCGCCGCGGCTGTGCCGTGGTCGTGCTCTGGCGTGTGCCCGGGCGTGTGCCCGGGGGCGTCCTCGTCGACGTGCACGCGGCTCCTCAGCGTGAGGTGGCCGCGGACCGTACGGGGGGATCAGCTCCAGGGGGTGGTCGCGGGCGCTGTGGCGTCGGCTGCCGCAGCGGCGAGCTCGTGGGAGGCGATCGGGCGGCCGTAGTGCCAGCCCTGCCCGGCGGGGACGCCGAGCACGCGCAGCGTGAACGCCTCGGCCATCGTCTCGACACCCTCGGCCACCAGCATCGCGCCGAGCCGGCCGGCGAGGATCGTGGTCGCGGTGACCATCGCGGCCTTCGCCGGGTTGTCGTTGACGTCGGACACCAGCCCGCGGTCGAGCTTGAGCACGTCCGGACGCAGGCGCATGACGCGCTGCAGGTCGGCGTAGCCGGCGCCGAGGTCGTCCATCGAGATGCGGATGCCACGGCCACGCAGGCGCTGGACCTCGGCGACGAGCTCGTCGATGTCGGTCTCGTGCTCGTCGGTGAGCTCGACGATCAGGCGGTGTGCGGGTGCCTGGCACAGCGCGTCGTACACCTCGGGCGAGCCCAGCGCGGCGGCCGAGACGTTCACCGAGATGTCGAGGTGGCCCGGAAGCGTCGGCACGACGGCCAGCGCCTGCTCGACGGCGCGTGCCTCGAGCTTCGCGCCGAGCCCGAGGTCGTGTGCCTCGCGGAACCAGACGTCGGGCGTCGCGGTGCCCTCGCCGTCGTCGAAGCGCGCGAGCGCCTCGTAACCGATCACGGCGCCGGAGGCGAGGTCGACCTGCGCCTGGTACTGGATCGACATCGCGTCGGCGAACAGGGCGCGCTCGGTGCGGGCGCGGGCCGCGGCGCGCTCGTGGCGGCGGACCTCACCCACGTGCAGCGTGTCGGCGACGATGGTGGCCAGCAGCTCGATCGCCACGGTGCCGTGTTGTGCGAGCGTGGCGGAGGGGGCCTCCGCGAACGCGACCAACGACCCGAACAGCGTGCCGTCGGGCAGCGAGACCGGGGCGGCGAGCACGTCCAGCGCCGTGCCGCGCACGATGGCGCCGGTGGCGACCGACCGTCCGGCGTCCGCGACGAGGTCGTGCAGCGTCAGCGCGGTGGTGTCCTCGACCTCGCCGGCGTGGCGGTGGAGGTTGGGGGAGATGCCGAGGCTGCGCACCAGCACCACGCCCTGGGCGTCCAGCTGGCGCAGCGCGGAGCTCAGCAGCCGCTCGACGGTGACGTCGTCCTCGGTGCGCGGCTCGTCGGAGTGCGGCGGCGGGGGCGGCGGCAGCGGCGACTCGCGGCTGTCATCGCCGTCGGGCAGCGCGAAGGTCGGGGTGGCGATCGGTGTCGGCGCTGGCACGGGCTGGGCCTCGCCGGCGAGCGAGACAGCGGCGGGAGCGGGGGCAGCTGCGACGGCAGGTGCTGGTGCTGACGCGACGGCGACGGGTGCGTCGGCCTCGTCCTCGCCCAGCGGCGCCCAGTCGGGAACCTTCAGCTTCGCCGGCCCGGGGCCAGGCACACGCTTGGGGAGCAGGGGCGCGTTCTCCGCCGCCTGAGGCGCCGGGGCAGGGCTGGTCGACCGACCGAGCTTTGGTGACCGCATCGTCGCTCCGGACCTCCGTGGATGTGTCTCTTCGTGCAACGACCTGCGCTGACGAGAAGTACACACACCGGTGTTCGTGAGCGCGCTCCGCGCCCACGTGGCCACGCAACGCGCTCGTACGACCAGACGGTCGCACGGTCGTGTCTCGTGCCCACCTCAGACCTGTCGGCCGGGTTGCGGTGCGTGTGAGCACGGCGTCGTAGCCTCGCCGCGACCAAGGACGAGGCACCCCCGTGGACCGACCCGCTCAGCAGCCCGACGACACGGGCGCGCCCGCCGTCGACGCGCGGACCCAGCAGCTCGCCGAGGACGACCACCGCTACCTGTGGCACCCGTTCACGCAGCAGCAGCAGTGGGTGCTCGAGACGCCGCTGGTGATCGAGCGCGGTGAGGGCTGCCGCCTGCTGGCCTCGGACGGGCGCTGGTACCTCGACGGCAACTCCTCGTTGTGGGTCAACCTCTGGGGGCACGACCGTCCCGAGATCAAGGACGCGATGAAGGCGCAGCTGGACAAGGTCCCGCACGCCACCTTCCTCGGCCTCACCAACGCCCCCGCGATCGAGGCGGCGAAGCGGCTGGTCGAGCTCTGCCCCGACGGCATCACCCGTGCGTTCTTCTCCGAGAACGGCGCGGCCGCCGTGGAGGTCGCGCTGAAGATGGCGTTCGCGTACCACCGCCACCGCGGCGACGAGGGGCGCGACCTGTTCGTGTGCCTCGACAACGCCTACCACGGCGACACGCTCGGGGCGGTCTCGGTCGGCGGCTTCGACCCGTTCCACGAGCTGTTCGGGCCGCTGCTGTTCGAGACGCGCCGCATCCCGAGCCCGTACTGCTACCGCTGCCCGCTCGGGCTGACGTTCCCCAGCTGCGAGCTCGCCTGCGCCGACGCGCTCGACGACGTGCTGGCCACCGAGGGCCACCGCGTCGCGGCGGTCGTGACCGAGCCGCTGGTGCAGGGCGCGGCCGGGATCATCACCGCGCCCGACGGTCACCTGCGTCGCCTGCGCGAGATCTGCGACCGTCACGGCGTGCTGCTGATCGTCGACGAGGTGGCCGTGGGCTTCGGTCGCACCGGCGCGACCTGGGCGAGCGAGCTCGAGGGCATCACCCCCGACATCATGGCGTGCGGCAAGGCGCTGACCGGTGGCTACACCGCGATGTCGGCGACGCTCACCACCGAGGCGATCTACGAGGCGTTCCTCGGCGGCCCGCAGGACGGCAAGACGCTGTACCACGGGCACAGCTACGCGGGGAACCCGCTCGCGGCCGCGGCTGCGGTGGCGAACCTCGAGCTGTTCGTGTCAGAAAACGTGCCCGCGATGGTGCGCGCGAAGGCCGAGGTGCTGGCGCAGGGCCTGCGGTCGTTCGACGGCGTCGCCGGTGTCGGTGACGTGCGTCGCCGCGGGCTGATGGCCGGCGTCGAGCTGGTCGCGGACGTCGAGACCAAGCGCGCGTTCGACCCGGCGCTGGCGGTCGGCAAGCGGGTGTGCGACGCGCTGCGACAGGACGACATCATCCTGCGCCCGCTCGGTGACGTGCTGGTGATCCTGCCCGCGCCGGCGATGACCGACGAGGACATCCTGCTGCTGTGCGAGCGGGCCGCCGCCCGCACAGCCGAGGTCGTCGCCGCGCTCTGAGCTCAGGGTGTTGGCGCGGGGGAGCGCACGCCGGTTCGTCGTCCACAGCGCTCGCTCGTAGCCTCAGCGCCCTCCCTCCGTAGCAGGCTCGCCGTGCCGAACGTCCCCGTCCTCCCCCCGATCGTGGAGGGCAACCGCGCCGCCGCCGCCGTGCTGCGACCCCGCGTGCTCGGGGGCTCCGCGGTGCTGATCGTGGTGCTTGCGCTGGTCGCGCTGGTGACCGCGCCGCCGACGCCGGTCACCGAGGACGCCGCGCTCGCCGCGTTCCGCGAGCAGCTCGCCGCCGACGCGGAGGCCGGCGACGGCGCGACCTCCGCCCCGTCGGACACCGCCGCGCCCACCGAGCAGCCGACGGCAGCCGCGTCCGAGCAGCCGTCCGAGGCAGCCTCGACCGACGACGCTGCACCGGACGCGAGCAGCGGTGAGGCCGACAGCGACAGCGACAGTGACGCAGGCGCCGACACGGTCGCCGACGCCGGCACGACGACCTCGAAGCCGTCCCCGAAGCCCTCGCCGTCCCCGACGACGAAGGCCGAGGCAGCGACCAGCTACGCACGCCCTGCGCAGGGCGTCTACCGGTTCCGCGTCGAGGGCGGCGAGTCGCTCGACGTCCCCGGCGGTAGTCGCACCTACCCGAGCGAGGCCACGGCGACCGTGCTGCACCGCGGCGCCGGCTGCGGCTGGACGTCGCGCACCAAGCTCGCCGAGGAGCACGAGGACGAGTTCGAGTTCTGCACCGACAGCAACGGCCACGCGATGCGCGGCGTCGAGTCGTACGTCGAGTTCCTCGGTCAGGGCGAACGCCAGAACTTCACCTGCAGCCCTGCGCTCGCACTGCCGGAGGCGAAGACGGATCCGGCCTCCAGCGTCAGCTGCAACGACGTCAAGGCTGGCATCGAGGCACGGATCACGGTCCGGGCGACCGGGCACGGGACCCGCACCGTCGGCGGCGTGGCGGTCGACGGCGTGCGGCTGTTGTACGACGTGCGCTTCACCGGCAACAGCGAGGGCACCTCCACGATCGAGACGTGGGTGACGCGCTCCAGCGGCGCGCTGTTGTCGCTGGACCGCAAGACCGACACGATGGTCCAGAGCTCGGCTGGCCGCCGGCACTACCAGGAGCAGGTCACGATGGAGCTGCTCTCGGTGACGCCCCGCAGCTGAGTCGTAGCCCGAGCCCGACGAGGATCACGTGACGCCCACCGCCCCGCAGCTGCAGACCGCGCCGTTGGCGTGGCTCGGCGGCGCGCTCGACGTGCTGAGCGAGCGGGACCTGCTGCGCACGCTCCGGACGGTCGGTTCCGGTGCCGAGCCGTGGATCGCGCTGGGCGAGGGTGATGACGCGCGCCGCGTGCTGCACCTGTGCTCCAACGGCTACCTCGGCCTCGCGACCGACGAACGTGTGGTGGCCGGCGCCGTCGAGGCGGCACAGCGCTTCGGCGCCGGCACCGGCTCGGCCCGGCTGATCACCGGCGCCCAGACGATCCACCGCGCACTCGAGGAGCAGCTCGCCGAGTGGAAGCAGACGCAGGACGCGCTGCTGTTCTCGTCCGGCTACCTCGCCAACGTCGGCGTCATCGGTGCCCTCGTGGGCAAGGGCGACACGGTGGTCTCGGACGCGCTGAACCACGCCTCGATCATCGACGGCTGCCGGCTGTCGGGCGCCGAGGTCCGCGTGTACGCCCACGGCGACGCCGCGCACGCGCAGCGCCTGCTCGCCGACGCCCCCGGCCGTCGCCTGCTCGTCACTGACGGCGTGTTCTCGATGGACGGCGACCTCGCCCCGCTGCCCGCCCTGTGCGACGCGGCCGAGCGCCACGGCGCGATGGTGGTGGTGGACGACGCCCACGGGTCGGGCGTCGTCGGTCCCGACGGCCGCGGAACCGTCGCGGCGCTCGGTTGCGAGGGCCGCGTGCACGCGGTGGTCGCGACGCTCTCCAAGGCGCTCGGCTCGCAGGGTGGCTACGTCGCGGGCTCCCGCGAGCTGGTCGCGTGGCTGCGCAACCGTGCACGCGGCTTCGTGTTCGACACCGCGCTGGCGCCCCCGTCGGTGGGCGCGGCCGCCGTCGCCGTCGAGGTGGCCCGCGCCGAGCCGTGGCGCCGCGAGACCGCCGTCGCCAGCGCCGCGTCGCTGGCGACCGCGCTGCGCGCGGCCGGGTGGCAGGTGGCGGCGAGCGAGGCCGCGATCGTCCCGGTGCAGGTCGGCGCTGCGGGCGACGC
>JBFGFG010000031.1:0-12745 GCA_041579655.1 Nitriliruptoraceae bacterium | reverse complement strand
GGTGGCAGCTGGCTGCCGACCACCGCGGCGTACGCTGCCGCAGCACCCGCACCGACCACGGCGAACGGGGCGCCCGCGACGATCAGGCCAGCCGCCAGCCCTCCCCCGGCCAGCACGGCCGCCGGATGGGTGAGCGCGCGAGCACCGGCACGGCTGACCACACGCTCACGCAGGTCGACGAGGAGCCGCATCTCAGAAGTTCGAGATGACGGAGGTGAACACCCGGTCGATGGACGCCGGGTCCGACGCGTCGTACGCGGCCGCGTCGGAGGCCTCCGCGATCGCCCGCATCGTGGCGAGGTCCGCGTCCTGGCCGTACCCGATGGTGAAGACGCGCACGGGACGGGCCTGGGCACCCTCGGCGCCGGTCGCGAGCCGGTCCAGCAGCGTCTGCAGCTGCTGGGCGTCGTCGTCGAGGTTGCCGTCGTCGTTGATGCCGTCCGTCAGCAGCACCACCGCGTTGATCGCGTCGGGGTCGTAGCTGGCCAGCACGTCGGTGTAGGCCGCCAGCGCAGCCTCGTACAGCGGTGTGCCGTTGAGCGGGAACAGGCCACGGATGGCGGTGCGCAGCTTCTCGGCCCCCTGTCCGATCGGCTCGATCGGGACGAGGTCGACGTACGTGGTCGACGCGTCGGGGTCGTCGGACGCGGGCGCGAGGTCGGTGGTGAAGATCCGCAGTCCGACGCGGTCCTGCGGCGCGAACTGCTCGAGTGCCCGGTCCGCCGCCTGCGACGCGAGGTCCAGCTTCGTCTCGCGCTCGCCCGGCACGGCGGCCTCACCCATCGAGCCGCTGACGTCCATCACCAGCAGCACGTTCGCGGGCTTGCGGGTGTCCTCCCAGCCGTCGATCAGCGTGACGAGCACGTCGGGGTCGGGGACTTCCAGCGTGGTCTGCGGCTGGGCCGGGTCCACCCCGTTCGCGGCGACGATCGGGTCACCGATCGCCACGTCCGGGTTTCCCGGACGGAAGCCGAACTCGAGCACCCGCTCCTGGTTCACGGGCAGCAGCACGAAGTCGCGGAACAGGCGCGCCGCGGCGGCCTCGTCCTCGTCGACCCACTCGGCGTCCAGCAGCATCAGCGGGTTGTCGCTGAACAGCGTGCCCTCGGTCGGGTAGACGGCCACCAGCGGCACGCGCGGGGGCTGCGGGACCTCGCCGGGCTCGAGCACCCCGTCGGGGTTGCCGCGGTTGTACTGGACGATCGAGACCTCCTCGACGGCTGCGGCCGATGCGTAGGTCAGCGCCGTGCCGCGCGCGTCGTTGCGGTACCAGTTGTTGAGGAACGTCAGCGTGGTCGGGCCGTAGTGCACCACCGAGCGCTCGATGTCACGCGCGTACTCGATCGCCGCCGGGTCGCGCAGATCCTCGAGCGTGAGGTCTCGCGTGGTGCCGACCGCCGCGTACGTCTGCGCGATCAGCGCGGAGAGCCCGGAGGTGGAGAAGTTCGGGTTGGTCTTGCCGAGCCGGAACGGTCCCCACTCCGGGTGCCCGTAGTCACCCCAGCCGGCCTCGCTGCGGGCCAGCTCGAGGATGTCGGACCAGCCGACGGGGGTCTCCGGGTAGCCGAGCGCCTCGGCCATCGGCTGCGGCATCGCGATCACGAGCGGGCTCTGCATGAACGGCACGCTCTCGGCGATGATCGCCGGCTCGCCACGCGCCGTCAGGCGCTGGTCGACGACCGCGCCCCACGCCGCCGACGCAGGTGACCACAGCACCGGCCGTGGCCCCTCGACGTCCTCGTCCCAGCCCTCGCTGAGCAGCGTCGCCGCACCACCGGAGGCCTTGGACTGGACCCGCACGCCGACGCAGGTGCCGTCCACCTCGCCGGTGAACTCCTGCGCGAGGTCACGCATGAGGTCGATCTTCTCCGACGACACCGCCACGTCGAGCACGATGCAGTCCCCGAAGGCCTCCTCGTCGAACCCGCCGTCGGTGTCGGTGACGACCTGGTCCTCGCCGCCGGTGAAGACGCAGCCGGTGGCCACCATCGCGAGCGCCGCGAACGCCGCGAGCCGGCGCATCGGGCCGCTCTGACGTCCGGTGGGCCGGCGGGCGATCGGGAGGTTCACACGTGCTCCTGCTGCTGCGTGCCGGTCGCACGGACCGGGGGGTGCACGCTAGTCAGCCGTGGGACGCGACCATGGACCCGTGACATCTGTCAGCCCACGAGCTCGCGCCAGATGCTGAGCATCGCCGTCAGGGCACCACCCGAGGGCGAGGGGGCCGCCGCCGGAAGCGCGTCCAGCGTGGTGTCCGGGGGCGCCAGACCGTCCACGCGCCACCCCTGCGCCCCGAACGCGCCGCGTGCGGCGCCACCCGAGAGCGAGTCGAACGCGTCACCCACGGCGTCGGCGTCGGTGCCCACCACGACCAGCTCCACGGCCAGCAGCGGCTCCGCTGGCAGCGTCAGCAGCTCGCCGAACACCACCTCGCGCCCGGCGATGCGGGTGAGCTCGGCCTCCGAGGCCACGGCGACGTCCGCGACGGAGGGACCGCGCGAGACCATCGCCACGACGTGGCTCCCGCCCGGAGGCGCGAAGTCGGCCACGGCGCGCTCGACCCCGCGGAACCATGACGCGAACCCGGCCTCGCGCAGGTCGGCGAGGGAGAACCCGGTGCCGAGACGCGCGGACACGACGGCAGCCGTGGCCTGCAGGCCGAGCGTGGTGTCCGGTGCCGCATGGCCCGGGACCACCCGACCCCAGCGCACGTCCCCGCCGATGTCGGGCCAGCGCTGGTCCGCCTGCTCACCGACACAGCCCCAGGTCAGCTCGGTGACGGGGACCCCGCAGCGCGCCCCGAGCACCGCGGCCCGGTCGGCCCAGACCACCAGCAGCAGCGGGGTGCTCGCCACGACCTCGCTGCGCACCAGCGCGGGCCGTCCCGCGCGGCTGCGTGCGTCGTCGACGAGATCCGCCCAGGCGGCCGGCACGAGCCACGCGCCCTCGCCATCCCCGGCGGTCCACTCCTCAGCCTGTGCTGCGGTGGCGCGCTTCGTCAGGCGCAGCTCCTCGTCAGCCTGGCCGAGCGCGTCACACAGCGACACGAGGTCGCTCGGACACACGAGCCCCACGTCCTGCGCCGCGACGCTCCCGCCGCCACCATCCGGGGCGTCGGTCAGCTCCCCGCCCTCGCGCCCGGCACGGATGGCCAGCGCGCCGACCACGAGACCGATCGCGAGCACGAACGCCCCGACGCGCAGCGCGAGGTTCATGTCGGCACGTCCACGCCGGCGATGTCCGCGGCGTTCAGCGTCAGCAGCTGCTCGTTGGTCGGGTCCTGCACGTCCACGATGCGGCTGGCGTGCCGGGCGATCGCCGCCTCCAGCAGGTTGCGAGCGAGCCGACCGTTGCCGAATCCGCGGTCGCGCGGGACGGTGGCGAACCACGCTCGGGCGGCCTCGACCGCGTCCTCGTCGAGCTCGTAGTGGCGGCTCTCGCAGATCAGGCCCAGGATCTCGACCAGCTCGTCGTCGCTGTAGTCCGGGAAGTGGATCGTGCGCGGGAAGCGGCTCTCGAGCCCCGGGTTGGTCGCGATCAGCTCGGCCATCTCGGTCGGGTAGCCGGCGGCGATCACGACCAGGCGGTCGCGGTGGTCCTCCATCAGCTTCACGAGGGTGTCGATGGCCTCGCGGCCGAAGTCCTTCTCGCCGCCGCGTGCCAGCGCGTACGCCTCGTCGACCAGCAGCACCCCGTCCAGCGCCTGCTCGACCACCTTGGTGGTCCGCTCGGCCGTCTGCCCCACGAAGCCCGCGACCAGGTGGGAGCGGTCGGTCTCGATGAGGTGGCCCGACGAGATGACGCCGAGCGTGCGGTAGATCTCGGCCAGCAGCCGGGCCACGGTGGTCTTGCCGGTGCCGGGGTTGCCGGTGAACACCAGGTGCCGCGACTGGGCATGGCTGGGCAGGCCGCGCTCCTCGCGCAGGCGCTGCACCACCAGCAGGTCGGTGACGCGCTTCACCTCGGCCTTGACGGCGTCGAGCCCGATCAGCTCGTCGAGCTCCTCGAGCAGCTCGTCCAGCGGGCGCGCGGGCGGCATCTCGGGGGGCGCGGCCCGCTCCTCCCCCGCCGTCTCGCTGTCGGCCGTCGCGGTCGGGTCGCCGCCGCTCGGCGCGCTCGGGGTGACCGCGGCTGCGGGCGTGACAGAGCTGCCACGCCCGCTGAGGTCCGCCGGGTGCAGCCCGAAGAACGAGGTGTCCGGCCGCGGGACGCCGGCGTAGCGGATACGCGTCAGCAGCACGGCGCGGAAGCGGCCGATCGCCTCGAGCTCGGCCTGGCTGGTGTGCACGTCCACGGACGCGGCGACGTGCGCGAGGTCCATCGCAGCGCGGTAGTAGCGCCACGAGCGGTTGCCGCCGTCGGCCTTGTCCGCGTCCACCAGCAGCTCGAACAGCGGCGAGGTCTGGGCGAGGAAGGTGCGCTTGCCCGACAGGATCCCCGACGCCCGCAGCTCGCCGGGGCTGGCGTACGTCGTGCCGAACAGCAGCGGGCCCAGCGCGACGAGGTACGCGCGCAGCTCGTCGTCGGTGAACGACACGTCCGCGTCCATGACGCCCGCCGCGATCGCGGCGGCCTCCAGCGCCACGTCCTCGCGCGCGGTGCCGTCGGCGCGGCCGGCGCGGCCAGCGAGCTCGTCCAGCGCCTGGCCGACCTCGATCACGAACGTCTGCACGGGCGCAACCAGGGCGTCGCTCACGGGGTCTCCATCGTCGCCGCTCTGCCCGAGGTGGGACGCAGCCTCGCGCACCTCACGGATCGCGTCCTGCATCACCGAACGAGGCAGGTCACGGCGGGCCCCGCTGGGCGCCATCGCCGTGCGGGCCCAGTCGTTGAACGCGCGCCGCAACCGGCTCACCGCTGCTCCATCGTCGGTGCACGGCAGGCTACGCCGTCACGGCGCCCGGACAGGTGGGGCATGGCGGTGACCCGCCGACGCTCACGGGCGCAGCAGGTCCCCGACGCCGCTGCCGGTGCCTCCCACGACATCGTCGAGCGGGTCGGTGAGGTCGTCGAGCAGGTCGTCGACGGGGTCGGTGACACCCTCGGTGGGCACGTCCACCGGGTCGGTGGCGTCGTCGGCGGGACCGGGGACCGGCGTCGTGACGTCGTCGGTCGGCGCCGCCGGCTCGTCGGACGGGAAGGTCGGCACAGGCGCGAGGGGGTTGCCGCCGGGCTCCGGCGTGAGCGGTCCGGGCTGGCCGGGCTCGACGGCGCCGCCCGGCACGAGCAGCGCGTTGGTCTGCGCGAGCAGACGCTCGAGACGGGTCGCCAGCGCCGGGCTGGCGTTCTGCTCGCGCAGCGCCGTGAGCGCAGCGCGGTGGTCCGTGGCGTAGGACTGGAGCAGACCGGTGGAGACGTCCAGCGGCAGCTCGTCGAGCAGCGCCAGCGCGTCGCGCAGCTGCCGTTGCGAGTCGTCCAGCAGCCGCTCGATCGCGAGCTCGTCGGTGAGCCCGAGGGCCTCCTCGACGCGCTCGGTGACCAGACCGAGCAGCAGCGCTGCGCGGTCCGTGGGGTCGGCGACAGCGAGCTGGCCCTGCTCGATGGCGCGCTTGGCGCCGTACAGGGCGTCGCCGGGTCCGGCGGACGGGGCGAACGCGACGACGCCGGTCGAGACCAGCAGCGCCGACGCGGTCAGGCCTGCGACCCACGCGGCGAGCTGGGTACCGAAGCTGGTGGTGGCCGCGGTCGCGGACGCCGTGGTGCCGGCCGTGCCGGCGGTGCTGGCGGCCGTGCTGGCGGCCGTGCCTGCGGCGTTGGCCGCGACCGACTGCATCAGGTCAGCGCGCAGCGCCTCGCGGAACGCGAGGCTGGGGGCGGCGACAGGGATGGTCGTGCTCACGCGCGACGCGAGCGAGGCCAGCGAGGCCAGCTGCGGGCTCACCTCGGCGGTCCCGAGGGCTCCGTCGAGGAGCGCGGCGAGCTGGTCGATCTCGGTCTGGGTCGTCATCACAGCACCATCCGCAGCAGGGTGGTCAGCGCGCTCAGGCCCGCGGCGGCGAACTCGGCGAGGCCGGGCACGTTCGCGCACTCCTTCTGGAGCGCCTTCAGCGCGCGGAACTGCAGCTGCTTGGTCGCCTCGTAGCTGCGACCGAGCGTCTCGGCCGCCTCACGCGTGGTCATGTCGTGGATGAACCGCAGCTCGATGATCTGCCGGTGGCTGTCGCTCAACGCCTCCAGCGCCTCGCCCAGCCGACGCGCGAGCACGCGCCCCTCGGTGATGCGCTCGGGGCTGTTGGACCCGACCTCGACCACCTCGGGCAGCTGCTCGACAGCGCTCGAGCGCCGCACGTGGGCCGACTTGTGGTGGTCGGCGCAGCGGTTGCGGGCGATCGTGAACAACCACGCCCGGATGCTCTTGCCCTGGAACTCGAAGCGACCGATGTTGCGGAACGCCCGCAGGAACACGTCGGACGTCAGGTCCTCGGCCGTCTGTCGGTGCGTCACCTTGCGGTAGACGAAGCCGTAGACCGCGTCCACGTGGGCGTCGTACAGGTCGGCGAAGGCGCTCTGGTCACCCGCCTGTGCGCGTGCGACGAGGTCCGCGGTGCCGTCATCGACGACCTCTGCGGGACGGGCTGGGAGCGTTGTTGTTGTCATGCCCCCACGGTGCCGTCCGGGAGGCCGGAACGCCATGCCTGACACGTAGTCCGTTATGACCATCTTCGGACCCGGAGTGACTAGGTCACCTGGGCGCGGTCAGCTGCTGTAGCTGTCCATCGGAGGGCACTCGCACACGAGGTTGCGGTCCCCGTACGCGTTGTCCACACGGCCCACCGGCGGCCAGTACTTGCGCGTCTTGGCGCCGTGCGAGGGGTACGCGGCCTGCTCACGGGTGTAGGGGTGCTCCCACCCGTCGGTGAGCAGATCCTCGGCCGGGTGCGGCGCGTTGACCAGCGGGTTGTCCTCCAGCGGCCACTCGCCGGACTTGACCCGGTTGGCCTCCTCGCGGATCGAGCCCATCGCATCGATGAAGCGCTGCAGCTCGACGAGCGCCTCGGACTCGGTCGGCTCGATCATCAGGGTGCCCGCGACCGGGAACGACATCGTCGGGGCGTGGAAGCCGTGGTCGATGAGCCGCTTGGCGACGTCCTCGTTGGAGATGCCGGCGTTCGCCTGGAGCGGACGCACGTCGATGATGCACTCGTGCGCGACACGTCCGTTGGCGCCGCGGTACAGCACCGGGAAGTGCTCCTCGAGCTGCTGGGCCATCCAGTTCGCGGACAGGATCGCGGTCGCGGTGGCCTCGCGCAGGCCCTTGGGACCCATCAGGCGCAGGTAGGCCCACGGGATCGTGAGCACGCCGGGCGAGCCGAACGGGGCCGAGGCCACCGGGCCGGGACCTGTCTCCGGGCCTGCCTCGTCCACGAGCGGGTGGTTGGGCAGGAACGGTGCGAGGTGGGCACGCACGCCGATCGGGCCGACGCCCGGGCCGCCACCGCCGTGCGGGATGCAGAACGTCTTGTGCAGGTTCAGGTGGCTGACGTCCGCACCGAACTTGCCCGGCCGGGCGATGCCCACCAGCGCGTTGAGGTTCGCGCCGTCGAGGTAGACCTGACCGCCGTACTCGTGCACGAGGTCGCAGATCTGGCTGATGGACTCCTCGTACACGCCGTGCGTGGAGGGGTAGGTGACCATCAGCGCGGCGAGCTGGTCCGCGTGCTCCACGCAGCGCTTCTTGAGGTCGTCGACGTCGATGTTGCCGTCGTCGTCGCACGCGATCACGACCACCGACATGCCGCACATCACGGCGCTGGCGGCGTTGGTGCCGTGCGCGGAGGACGGGATGAGGCAGACGGTGCGCTCCTCGCCCCCGTTGGCGTCGTGGAACGCGCGGATGGCGAGCAGGCCCGCGAACTCGCCCTGGGCGCCGGAGTTCGGCTGCAGGCTGACCGCGTCGTAGCCGGTGATCTCGGCGAGGTCGCGCTCGAGGTCACGCACGATGCGCAGCGTCCCGGCGTACTGCTCGATCGGGGCGAACGGGTGCACGTCGGCGAACTCGGGCCAGGTCACGGCCTCCATCTCGGCGGCCGCGTTCAGCTTCATGGTGCAGCTGCCGAGCGGGATCATCGCGCGGTCGAGCGCGATGTCCTTGTCGGCGAGCTCACGCAGCCAGCGCATCAGCTCGGTCTCGGAGCGGTAGGCGTGGAAGCGTCCGTCGGTGAGGAACGACGAGGTCCGGCGCATCGCGGTCGGGATGCCGCTGGTGGTGGCCTCCAGCGAGTGGGCGTCGCCGTCGAAGCACTGCAGCACGTCCAGCACGTCCTCGGCGCTGACGGTCTCGTCGAACGCGACGGTCACGTGGTCGGCGTCGTGGCGGCGCAGGTTGATGCCGCGCGAGAGCGCCTCGTCGAGCACCGCGTCGGCCCCGGCGTCCACGCGGATCGTGACGGTGTCGAAGAACGACGTGGCGTTCACGACCTGCACGCCCGCGACCTCGGCGAGCGCAGCGACGAGCAGCGCGGTGCGCTCGTGGACGGTCTCGGCGATGCGTGCGAGCCCGTCAGGACCGTGGTGCACCGCGTACATCGCGGCGACGTTCGCCAGCAGCACCTGCGAGGTGCAGATGTTGGAGGTGGCCTTCTCGCGGCGGATGTGCTGCTCGCGGGTCTGCAGCGCGAGCCGGAACGCGTCGCGCCCCTTGGTGTCCACCGACACACCCACGAGGCGACCGGGCAGCGAGCGCTTGTGCGCGTCCGACGTGGCGAGGAACGCCGCGTGCGGGCCACCCGCCATCATCGGGACGCCGAAGCGCTGCGAGGTGCCCACGACCACGTCGGCACCCCACTCCCCGGGCGGCGTCATCAGCGTGCACGCCAGCAGGTCCGTGGCGACGATCACCAGCACGCCGCGCTCGGCGGCTGCGGCGGCGACGGGCGCGAGGTCACGCAGCGCACCGCTGGTGGCCGGCGTCTGCAGCACGATCGCGAACACCTCGTCGGTGATGCCGGCGGCGGGGTCGGTCGGGTCGTGGACCCAGTCCTCGCCGAGGATCTCGACGCCCCGCAGGCGCACGTCGGTCACGGCCCGCGACTGCGGGTGCAGCTCGGTGTCGAGCAGCACCGTGCGGCCCTTGGCGCGCGACGAACGGCGGCACATCGTGACCGCCTCGGCGACCGCGGTGCCCTCGTCGAGCAGCGAGGCGTTCGCCATCTGCATGCCGGTGAGGTCGGCCACCATCGTCTGGAACGTCAGCAGCGCCTCGAGCCGGCCCTGCGAGATCTCCGGCTGGTACGGCGTGTAGGCGGTGTACCAAGCCGGGTTCTCGAGCAGGTTGCGGCGCAGCACGGGCGGCGTGATCGTGCCGTGGTAGCCGAGCCCGAGGTAGCTGCGCATCGGGGCGTTCGCGGACGCGATGTCACGCAGCTCGGCGAGCACCTCGTGCTCGGCCTTCGCGGCGGGCATCTGCAGCGGCGCTGCCTGCCGGATCGACGCAGGGACCGCCTCGTCGAGCAGCTGCTCGATGGAGTCCAGCCCCAGGTCGGCCAGCATGGTGGCGACGTCGGCCTGCGACGGACCGATGTGACGCTCGGAGAAGGGCGCAGAGGACACGGCAGGGCTCCCGGGAGGCGCGGTCGAGGACCGCGGGCGTGACACGTGCCGACGGCCCGACGGCCACCTCACGTGCGATGCAGCGAGGGAACCATCCCACGACCACGGCGAGCAACGACCGCGCGCTGGCGAGGTCGGCGCGGCCGCACCCCGTGCTCGGCCCGGGAGCGCCGCGGCGGTCGGGTACACCCGCAGCCTGCCGTCGTGGACGAGGAGCCGTCATGTCGCTGGCCCCACGGCTGCGCCCGCTGGTGCTGCCACGGCTCACCTCCCACGACGGGTCACGGCTCGCTGATGACGACGACCACGAGCGCGTGACGTTCGGCGAGCTCGACCTCGACGGCCAGCACGCGGTGCGCACCCGCTTCACGGAGTGCGCGTTCGACGGCACCGCGCTGGGCGAGCTGCAGCTGCGCGACTCCCGCCTGCACGACGTGTCGATCACCCGCTGCAGCTCCAGCAGCCTCGACGTCGCAGGCTCGGCGTGGCGCGACGTCACCCTGGAGCGCTGCCGGCTCGGCGCGCTGGTCGCGTACGACGTCTCGATGGGCCGTGTCATGATGCGCGCGTCCAAGGTGAGCTTCGTGAACCTGCGGGCGGCGCGGATGAACGACGTGCTGCTCGACGACGTCGACGTCGGTGAGCTCGACCTCTCCAGCGCGGTGCTCGAGCGGGTCGCCCTGGTCGGCTGCCGCGTCGAGCGCCTCGTGCTCGACGCCGCGACGCTGAGCGACGTGGACCTCAGCCGCTCCAGCATCGGCGAGGTGGTCGGGATCGGTCAGCTGCGCGGCGCCACCCTCAGCTGGTCACAGATCGTGGAGCTCGCCCCGACGATGGCCGCCCACCTCGGTGTCGAGGTCGCGCAGGACTGAGTGCGGCAGACAGATGGGTGTCGAGCTGGGGATGACCATCCAACCGGCAGCCGGCAGCCTGCCTGTATCGCGCCGGATGAGAGAGGCCACGTCCAGCTCAGAGCGGGCGATACAGCCTTCACGTCTAGCGTCGTGTCAAGCGAAGGGGGTCGTGACGACATGGATGCAGCCGGTCCACTGGACGCAGTTCGGCGGGTCGCTCCCGATGATGTTCGCGATGCCATCGACCGCCTGCTCTCCCGAGGCTTCTCCGTGGTGTCGGTGACCGAGCGCCATGGAATGGGCTTCGCCGAGGTGACGCTGCAGCAGGACGACGTGAAGGTCGCGCTCACGAGTGACCGGGACCAGTGGATGTGTGAGATCACCAACGGACCCGGGCCTGCCGTACATCTTGTTGCCCTTCTTGTTGCCCGGGGGGTGCTTGCCAAGGAGCCCGGCCTTGATGTCGATCTGAAGGGCCCGATGCCGAAGCAGCTCCCGGTCGGCGTCTCCTGGCGGAAGGAGCTCCCGGCGTCCGTTGAGTGGGTGTCCGAGGCGGACCGCAGCAAGGAGATCGCTCATGCGTGGGAGCTGGTCAAGTCCGACCGCATGAGGCGATGGCGCTCTCTCGGTACGTCTAGTCGAGACTGATTCCGTGTCGCTGGAAACCGCCGATCTGAAGTGCTCTACGCGCAGCGGCGATCGCGTGATATGGGTTGTCGAAACCGATGGCTGGGCTGGGTCCACAGATCCGCGCGGCACCGGCTTCGTCCCAAGCTCCGGATGTACGATTGTGACATGACTGATCACGGCGACACGGTGCTGCGGGAGGCTTTGGCCTTGCCTGCTGATGAGCGTGCACAGGTGGCGGCCGATCTGCTCGCGAGTCTGGACGAGGAGCGCGAGCCTGGCGGAGAGGTCGCATCCTCCTGGGCTGTCGAGATCGAGCGCCGCGCCCGTCTGGTGTCTGAGAGCCAGCCGGGCGAGAGCTGGGACGCGGCTCGCGACCGCATCGCTGGGCAGCTACGCCGCCAGTGACACGACCGGCGACGCTCCACGCCGATGCCGCAGCGGAACTCCAAGCAGCCACCGACTGGTACGACGAGCGCCGCGCTGGGCTCGGCCTGCAGCTCCTCGCGGCGGTCGACCGTGCGGTACAGCAGGCTCGTTCCTGGCCACACAGCGGCTCCCTCGTGCCGGAGGTGCCGAGCGACCTTGCCGTACGTCGTCTTCCGGTTGCCCGCTTCCCCTACCACCTGGTCTACCTGACGCGGGAGGAGGTCATCCACGTGCTCGCGGTCGCCCACGACCACCGGAAGCCCGGCTTCTGGAAGGACCGAAGCGCCGAGCCTGAGGGATAGCCGGCGTGCGCAGTTCCCACTCGGGGAGACATGGCCTCACGCAAGCCGTCGCACACAGCCTGAGCGAGGCCAACCACACGAGAACCGCCGATCCAAGACGGTTGCGTCGGCTGCCGAGATCGGGCGATCTTCCGCTCACGATGAGTCGACGTGCGCCTGAGCGAGCAGAGAAGGAGCGCGGAACAGCGGCGACCTACGCTCCGTCCATGGCCGAGATGTTCATGCGAGACCAGAGCCGGGCCGGTCACGTGCTCGGTGGTACCCGGGTTGCTGACCTGCCCGACGAGGTCAGCGTCCGGGACCTGGTTCGTACCCGCATCCGTGACGAGGTGGCGGCCTACAACGCCGATCCCGGTCCGGTGTATCGAGGCCTCGTGCAGCCCGCGGATGCGGTTCGCCACAGCGACGGGTTCCGGATGCGCGAGCCGCGCCTGCTCGACGCGGAGCTGATGGTCGCGGCGGCGGAGGAAGCAGCCCGCCTCGGGCTGTTGCGGCTACGTCTCGACGGTCGGCCCGTTGACCTCGACGAGCTGATCGCTCCGGCCGACCACGACGAACTCACCGCGGTGCTCGAGCGGCCGGTCGTCGCCAGCGCCTCCTGACAGACGCGCACCCGCACACGCTCGCGACCAACGGCCCGAGGCCCGGGCTAGTCGTGCGTCCGCCTCAGGGGCGACCGACGCGCTGCGCACGCAGCATGAACCACCACAGCGCGCCGATCGCCGCCAGCAGCAGCACGAAGGCGAGGCCGAACAGCCCGCCTGACGGCTCAGCGTCCTCGAAGCTCGTCGCGTCGCTGCGCGCGCTGGCCAGCCCCTCGCCGGTGGCGTCGTCGGGGTCCTGCGGCGCCTGGGTGGCCCCTGTCGTCCCGCCGCCGGGTGTCGGCGAGCTGTCCGCCAGCGGGCTCGCCGACGCATCGGGCTCCGGCACGGCGGGCGCGGTGGCTGCGTGGCCCTCAGCCCCGGTCGATCCGGACGAGGCGCC
>JBFGFG010000030.1:0-12911 GCA_041579655.1 Nitriliruptoraceae bacterium | reverse complement strand
CGGATGCGCCGGACACCGGCAGCGACCAGCAGCTCCATCACCGCGACGCGGTCGGCGGGCTCGGTGGTGAGCCAGCCCGCGTGGACGTGGACACCGACCGCGGGGTCGACGCCGGCGCTCGGCGTCTGCGCAGCCACATCCGTGATCAGCACGAACGCCGCCGAGGCGAGCAGCACCGCGGCCACCACCGCAAGCAGCAGTCGGGGACGCGCAGCTGACGGACGTTCAGCGTCAGCGTCCGCCATCGTGGCCCTCGTCCGCCCGTCCACCGGCGAGCGTGCCGATCGTGCGCAGCAGGATCCGCATGTCGAGCGCCATCGACCACCGCTCGATGTAGCGGTTGTCGAGCCGGGCCCGGTCGTCCATCGAGGTGTCGCCCCACAGCCCGTTCACCTGCGCCCAGCCGGTGATGCCCACGGGCACGCGGTGACGCTCGTCGTAGCCCGGGATGCGCACCTCGAACTCGGAGATGTACTCCGGTCGCTCGGGACGCGGACCCACGATCGACATCTCACCGCGGAGCACGTTCAGCAGCTGGGGCAGCTCGTCGAGGTGGGTCGGACGCAGGAAGCGACACATGCGGGTGACCTGGTCGGCCGGTGCCTCCCAGGACCCGCTCGCCGCCGCGCCGTGTCGCATCGTGCGGAGCTTGAGGATCTCGAAGTGCAGCCCCCACTGACCCATCCGCGTCTGGCGGAACAGCACCGGCCCGGGGCTGTCGACCCGGATCAGCGCCGCCAGCAGCAGCAGCAGCGGCGAGGTGAGCACCAGCAGCCCGAGCGCGACGACGAAGTCGAAGGCGCGCTTCAGGTGCCACGGGTGCGACCGTGGGTCGTGCACCCGGAGCGGAACCAGCGGGTAGCCCCACACGTCGCCGTCGCCCGGCTCGGCGAGCTCGTACAGGCGCGGGAGCGTCATCACCTTGACGGGGTGGGGCAGGCTGCCGAGGTCACGGATCACCGGCACCAGCGCGGCCTCGTCGGCGGAGCCGTACGCGATGATCACGTGCCCGACGCCGAGCCGCAGCAGCACCGCCGGGAGGTCCTGCGGCAGCCCGAGCACCGGCAGGGGCGAGGGTGCCTGCGGTGGTCGTGCGTCGAGGAACCCCACGGGCTCCAGCCCGAAGTGCGGGTGGGCGCGGAGCTTGGCCGCCAGCTCGACGCCGACCTTCCCCGACCCCACCACCACGGTGGGCGTCTGGAGCCGCCCGCGCCGCCGCAGCGCCGCCACGACACGCCGGGTCGCCCAGACCCCGAGCATCCACAGCAGCCCGCTCGCCGCGGCTGCGCGCATCGCGCCCCGCTCGTCGACGCCGACGAACATCGCCGCTGCTGCCGTGAGCAGGACGCCGATCGCCCAGGCGCTCGTCGGGGTGGTCTCGGAGTGGCCCGAGACCCCGCGTCGGATCGTGGGGGCGGTGAACCACAGCACCATCGTGAGCGCGGCGGCGAGGCGTGGCAGGCCCGCCGGCAGCAGCAGGGTCCCGACGAGCCCGAGCCCGAGGCCGTTGAGCATGGTGAGGCGGCCGACGTCGAGCGTGGTGTAGCCACGGCGCCGCGAGCCACGGTGATGGTGTGGCCGCCGAGGCCGACTCACACGCGCATCCCGGCCGGGACGATCATCGGATGCTGGCTGGCGGAAGCTTGGACCACGGCTCGACCTGTCGTGCTGGAGATCACACACATCGACGTAGCAAGGCGACATGGTGAGGTCACGACGCGATGCGACCAGACCCTACGACCGCTCCGAGGGGCACGAGGATGACGAATAGCCCGGCGATCGGCGCGTCAGCTGGCCCACTCGCCCGGCACACGGCCGACGGCGAAACGAGGAGCGCCCCGCCCGGCTCGGTGGCCGGTCGGGGCGATCTCCGCGGTGGTCAGGGGCGGGGTCGAACCGCCGACACCACGATTTTCAGTCGTGTGCTCTACCAACTGAGCTACCTGACCGCGCATGCCGCGCAGGGTGGTGAGCCCTGAACGTCGAGCGGCCGGCACGTGGCCGGCCGTTCGCTGCTGACACCCGAGGGTGTCGAGCGGACCTGACGGGATTTGAACCCGCGGCCTCATCCTTGACAGGGATGCGAGCACTCCTAGCTGCTCCACAGGTCCTTGGTTCACACACCGATGTTTTGACACGTGGGCCGCGCGGGATTCGAACCCGCAACCAGCGGGTTAAAAGCCCGATGCTCTGCCAGTTGAGCTAGCGGCCCGAGGACCACACGCTCGGGCGACAGACCCTCGGTAGTGCGGTCGCGAAGCGTACCCATGCCCCGTGGGGGTGCCAACACGACGGGTCCCCCGACCTACCCTCGGCGCACGGCGCACGGAGCGGAGCAGGGTTGGCACGAGCACAGGACCACGAGCTCGACCTCGCCGCGTTCGAGGGTGTCACGGCCCGGCTGCTGGCCACCCCGGAGGACCTCGCCGACGCGCTGGCCATCATCGACGAGGCCGAGGCGCTCGCCGGTGCGCCGCTCGTGGACGAGGCCGAGCGGGACCGTCTCGAGCGCGCCGTGGCCGACGAGGCGCCGCTCGGGCTGCACCACCACGCGGTGCTCGCACGCCGCGAGGGTGCGTGCCTCGGCTACGCCGGGCTGGTGCTCGGTCTCGGCCCGTCGCACGCGCACGGCAGCGGCGACGTGGCGGTGCAGCGTGGCGACGTCCGCTGCCCCGACGTGCTGCGGGCCCTGCTGGCCGCCGTCGACGAGCTGACCGCGCGCCACGGCGCGCACGGCACCGAGGTGTGGATCCGCCACGCCCAGCCCGCCGACCTGCTGGCGGCCGTCGCCAGCGGCTACGCGGTGCTGCGGCGACTGGCCGTGCTCGGGCGTGACCGCCAGCCCGAGGACGACCAGCCGGTGGCGCCCCCGGAGGGGATCACGATCCGCTGCGCCACGCCCGACGACGACGCGGAGGTGGTGGCGCTGCTCGCCGCCGCGTACGCCGACACGCCCGACGGCGGCTGGGACCTCGACCGCTTCGCGCGCTCCGCGTCGCTGCCGTGGTTCGACCGTCGCGACCTGCTGCTGGCCCACGACGCGCACGGCCTCGCCGGGGTGCACTGGACCAAGCGCCGCGACGCCACCACCGGCGAGGTGCACAACCTCGCCGTGCACCCGCGCGCGGCGGGCCGGGGCCTCGGCCGCGTGCTGCTCGACGCGGGACTCGCGCACCTGGCCCAGTCGGGCTGCGACGAGGTGCTGCTGTGGGTCGACCTCGCCAACGAGGCGGCGATCCGGCTGTACGTCACCGCGGGGTTCACCACCCGCTGGGAGGACGTGGCGCTGATCAGGCACACGCGCGGCGCCGCTCCCACGGCGCGTCGCTGAGCCGCCCTGCGTCCGGGGCTCAGTCGTGCTCGTGGGTCGGGTCGGCACGGCGCCCCTCGGGCACGAGCTTGTAACCGACCCCGCGCACGGTGACGATCATCGACTCGTGCTCCGGTCCGAGCTTCGCCCGCAGCCGTCGGATGTGGACGTCCACCGTCCGCGACCCGCCGTAGTAGTCGTAACCCCAGACCTCCGACAGCAGCAGCTCTCGGGTGAAGACGCGGTTCGGCGACATCGCCAGCGCCTTGAGCAGCTCGAACTCCTTGTAGGTGAGGTCGAGCGGCTCGCCCCGCAGACGCACCTGGTAGCTGTCCTCGTCCACGACGAGGTCACCCACGGCGGCCGTCGGTTCGGCGGCCCGTGAGCTCGCGCGGTCGCGCGCGAGCCGCAGCCGGGTCTCGATCTCGGCCGGGCCGGCGTTCGGCAGCAGCCAGTCGTCGAAGCCCCAGCCGAGCTTCAGCGCGGCGAGCCCACCCTCGGTGAGCACCACCACCACGCCGCGCAGGAAGTCGGCCAGCCCCGCCTGACGACAGGCACCGGCCGCGCCGCGCAGGTCCGTTCGCCCGTCCACGAGCACCACGTCGCAGGCGGCCAGGCCCCTCGACGGCGCCGACCCGAGCTCGGCCCAGGTGACCTCGTGGTCGAGGAACTCGAGCGCGGGCAGCAGCTCGCCGACGTCGGCCGGGCGATCGCTCAGCACCAGCAGGTGCACGTGGTCCTCCGGGTCGGCGGGTGCGTCCGCAGCTCCCGTGCGGCAGGATGCCAGACCATGAGCACCCACGCCCAGCCAGCCGCCGACATCGTCCGCCCCCGGCGGACGGCGCTGCACGCGTTGGCCGAGACCCGCGGTCTGCTGGGCGGCCACGTCGCGGCCAGCCGTCCCGTCACGTTCGAGACCGACGACGGCGTCGCGCTGCGCGCCTCGCTGCTGCCCGGGCCGAGCGCCCCGGCCGGTCCGGGACCCGCCGTGGTGCTGCTGCACGGCTTCGCTGCCCACCGCCTCAAACCTCGCTACGCCTGGCTCGCCGACGAGCTCGCGACCCGGCTCACCGTGCTCTCGGTCGACCAGCGCGGGCACGGCCAGTCCGCCGGCGTGAGCGGGCTGGGTGCTTCGGAGGCGTCGGACGTCCGCGCGGCCGTCGGTCGCCTGCGCGAGGCAGGCCACCCCTGGGTCGCGGTGGTCGGGGTGTCGATGGGCGCCACCTCGACGGTGACGGCCGCCGCAGCCGGCGTCGCGATGGACGCGGCGGTGCTGATCAGCGGACCCGGCTGGATCGAGATGGAGCCGACCACCGCCCCGATGCAGCGCCTCAGGCGCGTGTGGCACGCACCGGGGGGCCGCGCCGCGCTGCGGGGTGTGATCGGGGTGCGGATCGCGGACCATCGCGGCTGGCAGGCGCCGGCGCACCCGGCCGACGCGGCCGGCGCGCTCCCGAACCCGACGCTGGTGGTGCACGGCGAGGACGACCTGTGGTTCCCCCGCTCGCACGCCGACGCGCTGGTCGCGGGGCACGGCGACGCCACCGACTGGCGCGAGCCCGGGTTCGGCCACGCGGAGGACGGCTTCTGGGACCCGTTCGGCCGTCGGCTGGCGCTGGCGCTGCGCGCGGCGTACACCTCGGGTCGCTTCCCCGACCGCCAGGAGCTGCTGTGGCCCGTGTGACCGTGCGTTCGTTCGCCGCGCTGCGCGAGCTCGCCGGGCCCACGCGGGAGGAGCAGGCGGACACCCTCGCCGACCTGCTGGCGCAGCTCACGACCGAGCTCGGCCCGGAGTTCGCCCGTCGCCTGGCGCGCTCGACGGTGGTCGTCGGGGACACGCCGGTGGCGCAGGACGACGCGCGGGCGCTGGTCGACGGCGACACGGTGGTGCTGCTGCCGCCGTTCGCCGGCGGCTGAGCACACCGTCGTCCGTCAGACGGCCAGCGGGCGGCGACGCTCGGACCGCAGCACCAGCAGGCCCGTGAGCAGCAGCAGCAGCGCGAGCGGCAGCAGCGTCCCGGCGTCGCCGAAACCGGTGTCGGCGAGCGTGCCCGTGCCCTTCAGCGCGCGAGCGGTGACGAGCGCGGCGGCCGTGGCGCGTGCGCCCTCGACGCCTCCGTCCGACAGCAGCCCCGACGCGTCGGCCGTGCTGCGCACGGTCTCGTGCAGCGGGACACCGACGGTGAGCGCCGCGAGCGTGGCAGCACCGAACGTCGCGCTGGCCGTGTGCTGGCCCGCCCTCACTACGGTCGTGGAGGCACCGGGCAGCAGCTGCACACCGTCGGCCGGGTCGAGCACGATGCCGAGCGTGTCGTGGCGGACCTCGATGTCGTACAGCGTCACGTCACCGGTGTTGGTGACCGTGAACTCGTACATCACCGTGCGCTGCTCGTCGGCGGAGATCTGGGCCGCGCTGGTCCACTCGACGATCCCCTGCCCGGGGGCGTCGGGGTCGGCGCGCAGGTCGCCCTCGCCGACCAGCGGCGTCACCTCCAGCGAGAGGCCCGGCGCGCCGGCGAGGATGGTCTGCAGCCGGATGGCGGTGGTGTCGACGTCGCTGACGAGCGCGCCGCCACCGAGCGCGCCGGCCGTGGCCGAGCGCACCACGATGCCGCCGAGCGCCTCGGCCATCGTGAACACCTCGGCGGCGCGGAAGCTGGTGGACGCGCGCGCCGCGAGGGTCACGCCCTCGCTGCCGTCGAGGATCACGCCGATGCGGTCGTCGCGCAGCGTCACGTCCGTGAGCGCGACGTCGCCGGTGTTGGTCAGCACGTACTCGAACACCGCGACCTTGTCCTGCTCGGACGAGGGGGACCACTCGAGGCCGGGCAGCCCGGTGCGGTCGAAGTCGCGGGCGTAGGTGAGGTCGCCGTCCTCGATCCGGTCGCCGACGACGGGCTGCAGCACCAGCGAGATGGCGGCCGGGTCACCGGCCCAGGTCATCGTCGCCGAGCGCGGCGCGGCCGGGCCGTCGAGCACGCCCGGGGCGCCCTGGCGCAGACGGGCGGTGAGGTTGACGCCCTGACGGTCGGCACCCACCACGATCGGGACGGGGCCGCCACCGGGTCCGCCCGGGGCCTCGGCGTCGGGCTCGGGGTTCGTGCGAGGACCGCCGACCCACGGCACGAACACCGACAGCGACGACAGCGTGACGCGCACCGAGCCGGGCGCGTCGCTGCGCAGCCCGACCTGGCACGTGGCGTCCACCAGCGAGCCGCAGCCGTCGTCGCTGACGTCGCCGACCGGGCCGTCGATGTCGTAGCTGGCCGTGGAGCCGTCCGGGACCGGGAGCCACTCCACACCGTCGGTGGTGTAGGCGAAGCGGGCCGTCATCGTGTGTCGGTCGCCGACGTCGCCGCTGGCGTCCGGCCCGATCTCGCCGCGGAACGCCGCCCAGGTCACCGAGGCGGTGCCGGGTGCGCCGTCACCGTGGACGCCGGCGCGGCCCGTGAGGTCGATGCTCAGCGCGGAGCCGGCCCACGGGAAGCTGACGCGCGACAGCGTCGCGGTGCCGGTGCCTGCGGCGGCGGACACCAGGTCGAGGAAGCAGGTGCCGCCGGCGATGGTGCAGCTCGCGGTGTCAGGCGACCCGGCGATGGTCGAGCCGGCCGGGCCGACCCACGCGACCTCGACCACGGCGCCGTCGGGCAGCGGGACGATGCGCTCGTCCGAGGCGAACACCGAGCCCTGGACGGTGACGGGGTGCTCGTCGCGGACGCGCACGAGCGCGTCGACGCTGACGTCCAGCGAGACGGCGACCCACTCGTGGGTGGCCGTGGCGTCGGCGCCGGTGAGGTCGGCGGGGGCGGCGTCAGGGGCGGTGACCTGCTCGACACCGAGCGTGACCGTCGCGGGCGCGTCGCTGGCCACGGTGACCGTGCACACGTTGGTCTCGAGCGCCGGCGTGTCGGGGGCGTCGCCGGTGCCGTCCGCGCAGCCGTCGTCGGCGACGAGCGCGGCGTCGGTGGTGCTCACGGTGACGACGGTCCCGGCCGGCAACGGCTCCCAGCCGGCGCCGGTGTCCTGCTCGACCGTGACCACGAACGCGTGCGTGACGCCGGTGGGCGACGCCGCGTCGGCCGAGATCGTCGCGCGGTGCTGGGGTTCGGCGTCGTCCGCCTCGAGGCCGAACGCGGCGACCGGCACGACGCCCAGCAGCAGCGCCACGAGCAGCGACAGGGACCCGGCGAGACCGGCGACGCCGCCTCGCTGTCCCTGCGCCCTGCGTGTCATCGCTGCCCCTGCATCTCGGTCGTCGGCCGTCACGACCGAGGGGACACGCGGCGTTGCCGGTGCCCCGCTTCGACGTCCTCCACGGTTCCCGGACGCGTCGCGCGGGACCAGTGGAGCAGCCGAGAGGCACGATGGCGAGGCGTTGTGACGGTCGTTCGACGACGGAGCGTGACCTCCAGCGGCCTCCCACGGGACGATCCGGGCCGATCGGCACCGTGCCGCGGCCGGTCGGCGGAGGAACCACCCTCCGCACGGGCGTGGCCCTGTGACCTGCCACCGGCACCGCGTCTGACTCAGCGTGACCAGACGACCGCGCTTATCTGCCGGTTGACCCCGCCATACGAGCGGTGAACGCGCGTTGTGCGGTCTCCGTGCCCGGCCGGTGACGGCGGGTGGTGCGTCCCGGCTGCCGCGACGCCTCGCCCGCCGCACCATCGACGCCCGTCGCGCGGCTAGGTTCGCACCGTTCCCCCTGCCCGTGTGGTCGCAGCGCCGACGGCGCCCAGACGATCGCACGACGGCCCACGACAGGTCGCCCGTGTCCACCACCCCCGCCAGCGGCAGCAGCCCGGTCTCGCTCGACGAGACCGACGGCGCAGCGACCGACGCCGACGCCGTCCAACGGGCGCTGTCGGTGCCCACGCGTGCCGGGATCTACCGCCGCCTGCGCAGCTCCGGCGAGCCGATGTCGGCCCGTGAGGCGTCCGAGGCGTTCGGCCTGCACGCGAACGTCGCCCGGTCGCACCTCGACGTGCTCGCCGAGGCCGGCCTGGTGGTCACCGGCCAGCGCCGACAGCCAGCAGGCGGCCGACCGGCGAAGGTGTACGTCGCCCGCGAGCAGGCCGTCGACGGCCGCACCGGCGAGGTCCCCAGCGGCAGCCAGCTCGCCGTGGCGACCGTCGTCCAGCTGATCGCCGGGCTCCACGAGCACGAGGGACGGCTCGAGCTGCTCGCCGAGCAGCAGGGACGCCGGCTCGTGGACGCCGCCGGCGGCCGCGCGGACCGGCGCCCGTTCGCCGCCGCAGCGGTGGTCGCGGTGGAGGCGCTGCGCCGCGCCTTCCCCGAGGTGCGCGTCGAGGAGTCCGACGACGACCACGTACACGTCGCAGGGCTCGAGGTCGCGCTGCGGCTGATCGGCGAGGTGGACGGCCGTGTCGGCGACGCGCTCGCCCGCGGCTTCCTGCGTGGCGCGCTGAGCGCCGCCGGTGCGCCGACGATGGTCACCAGCAAGGCCGGCCGCGTCCGCGCGGCGCTCGACGACGGCGGTCTCGGCGACCACCCCACGCCCGACGAGCGGCTCGACGTGCGCGGCAGGACCTACCAAGCCGGCGTCGACGCCGCCGTCGGCGCGCTCGAGCCGATGCGGCCGGGCGGCCACCTCGAGATCCTCACCGACCTCGCCGGCGCCCCCGCGGCGTTCGCCCGCTGGGCCGACCGTGCGGGGCACCTCATCCTTGACGTCACCCGTGTGCGCGACCAGGGCGGCGCGCCCGCGGTCCGGCTCCTGGTGCGGAAGGCCGCGGCCTGACCGTGGCGTTCACCCACCAGACCCTCCACGCACAGCCACCCCCGTACACCTGCCAGCAGCTCCCCGCCAGACCTCCCCGCACCACCCTCCCGCCGCCCACGCGGCTCGCACGAACGGACCCCCGATGCCCGCAGGACTCGCGTACGACGACGACGGCAACCTGCTGATCGACGTCCGAGGCCCCCGCTTCGGCGCTGCGATCACCACGCTCGTGCTGGCCGTGGCGCTGGTGGTCCAAGGTCCGCTCGGCATCGGGCTGGTGGCGTGGCAGGTCGCGGTGTTCGCGATCTCGACCGTCGCCGGGCTCGCGTGGTCGCCGTACGGCACGTTGTTCCGCATCGCCAAGCGTCGGCTGGAGCTCGGCCCGCCGCCACGCGTCGAGCACGAGGGGCCGCCGCGCTTCGCGCAGGCGTGCGGGCTGGCGGTCGCCGGCGCCGGGCTGGTGGCCATCGCGGCCGGCGCGGGAACGCTCGGCTGGGCGCTGGTCGCGGTTGTGCTCGTGCTCTCGACCCTGCTGGCCACGACCGGGCTGTGCGTCGGCTGCGAGCTGTACCTGCTGGGGGCACGCCTGCGGTCGCGGACACCTGCCGCCTGACGAGCTGGGTACGCCTCGTCCGGCACGCACCCGCGGCTCCCGGGAAGTTCGCACGCGTTCGCACGGTTCGCACTACGACAACGCGCGCTGCGGCCACCGTGGGGCGACCATCGTCGAACCGCGTCCGGGACCGTTCCGAACGCGATGCACCCCTCCTGAAGGCCCTCCCGTGGATCCCGAGCTGCTGCGCCTCGCGCTGGTCGTGACCCTGCTCGCGACAGCGTCGCTCGCAGGGATGCTGTGGAACCGCCGGGACGGCCGCGTCCAGCTCGTGACCCTGCCGGCCGGCGAGGTGTCGCTGGCGTCGCGCCTCGGCCTCGACGGCCACGTCGGCACCCGCGCGATCCTGTTCGGTTCCGCGACGTGCAGCCCCTGCGACACGGTGAAGTCGATGCTGCGCGAGGTCGAGGCCGAGCGCGACGACTTCGCGTGGACCTACGTCGACGCCGCGGAGCACCTCGACCTCGCCGACGAGCACCGCGTCCGCCGCGTCCCGACGCTGCTGGTGCTCGACGAGGACGGCAGCGTCCGCGCCCGCACCTCCGGCGTCCCGGCGCGCGACGCGCTGCGTGCGGCGATCGAGAACCGCCCCGCCGAGCTCGAGCAGGCCAGCTGAACACGGCGCAACGACGTCCGTGCCGAGTGTCCGGGGACGCGACGTACCGTGGAGCGCCCCTGCGCTGGAGCCGTCGATGACGTCCACCGAGCACCCCGTCCTGATCGGCCCCGCCGACCGCATCGTCGTGCGGGCCGTCGGCAACGACCGGCTCACCTACCTCGACGCGGTGCTGTCCCAGCGGCTGCGCGACGCGGCGCCCGGGACAGCCACCTCCGCGCTGGAGCTTGGGCCGCACGGCGAGCCCACCGGCGTGCTCGACCTCGCCGTGCTCGAGGACGAGGTCGTGCTGCTGCTGGCCGGGCCGCAGGCCGAGGAGGTGCTCGGCCGGCTGGCAGGGCGCACCTTCCTCTCCGAGGTCACCTTCACCGAGCTCACCGACGAGCGCCTGCTGCGGCTCCGTGGCCCTGCGGCCGACGACGTCATCGCAGCGACCGGGCTGGAGCTCGAGGTGGGCCGCGCAGCCACCTGGACCACGACGGGCGGCAGCTGCCTCGTGCTGCGCTGGCACCACGGGCTGGACATCGTCGGTGACGCCGACGCGCTGGTAGCCGCACGTGAGGCGCTGGTGAGCGCCGGTGCCGCCGACGCCGAGGCCAGCGCGCTGGACGACGCCGAGGTCGCCGCCGGGGTGCCGCGCGCCCCCGAGGAGATCACGCGCGGACGGCTGCCCGAGGAGCTCGGGCTGCTGCCCACCCACGTGCACCTGTCCAAGGGCTGCTACCCGGGCCAGGAGGCGGTGGCCCGGATGTGGATGCTCGGCCGCCCACGCCGTCGCCTGGCGGTGCTGGCGCTGGGTGACGACGTCGCCACGCCCGGCACGTACGGCGAGTCCCGCGCCGGCGTCACGGTCACCCGCGTCGCCCCGACCACCGAGGGGCCGGTCGGGCTCGGCTTCGTGCCCGCCGACAGCGAGCCCGGTGACGAGCCGCACCCGGGCATCCGCGTGCAGCGCATCGTCGGCGCGCAGCTGCCGGTGCCGGGCCACGACCCGGCGATGACGCGCCGACGCGACCGCTGATGCGTCCGCACCTCCCCGACGACCTGCTGACGCTGGCCGCGGTCCCCGACCCGGACGGCGACTGGGACGCCATCGTCGCGTTCGGCCACGGCTACCACGCCTACAAGCTGGCCGGCTCGGTCCAGCGTGTCGCGACGCAGGCGCTGGAGGTGCACGACGCCTGGGAGACCGACGGCACGCTGCCGGGTGCGTTGCCGAAGCTGCGGCTGGCGCTGTTCCACACGGTGCGTGCGCTGCACGGTGGCACGCCGCCGGACCCCGACACCGAGGCGTGGACCCGCGCCCTCGTGCGCGCGGTCCACGAGCAGGTGCGGACCCGCAGCAGCTCCTGATCCGTCCGGCTGACCCGTCGCCAGCGACCACTACGCTCGTCGCCGGACCAGGAGGACCTGTGGCCAACCCTCGCTACAAGCCCGTCGCCCCGGATCAGGTGATCCGTGAGCTGCGCAAGGAGTTCCGTCGTCTGGAGACGAAGGAGGAGCCCGGGCCTGCGCGCGCCGAGATGCTCGCCTCGTTCACCCGCGCAGCGCACAACGAGCGCCAGCTCAACATGGCGATGCACACCGCGTCGCTGTGCATCGCGGAGGACCCCGAGCCGCCGGCGATGCTGATCTCGGCGTACATCACCGACGAGCTGACCGACCCCGAGGAGCGCCTGCGCACCTTCGTCGACCTCCAGGACCTCGCCCGCTACGTCGAGAACCCCGAGCTGCGCGCCTTCGTGACCTCACACGTCGACGACGAGGCGCGCGCGTGGGTCCGCGAGGCCGGCGAGGCGGAGCGCCGTCACCGGCTGCGCACCCTGCAGGCGATGTTCAACCGGAAGTTCGCCGACACCATCCGCGACGAGCTCGAGTTCCTGTAGAGCTTCCCGTGGAAACGCAGACCGGGAGCGCCCGCAGGCCCTCCCGATCTCCCCCCGGAGTCGTGTCAGTTGTTGGACGGCTCGGTGTCGAGCAGCCGTCGGACCTCGTCAGCGCGGTAGCGCCGGTGCCCGCCGAGCGTGCGCAGCGCCTCGAGCTTGCCGGCGTCGGCCCACCGCGAGACGGTCTTGGGGTCCACGCCGAACAGACGCGCCACCTCGCCCGGCGTGAGCAGACCGTGGTTCACCGCCACGCCGGTCGCAGCCTGCATCGTGTCGCCGTCTTCTGGCCGGACCTTCTCTGAGCGTTCCATCTCGTACCTCTTCCGCGTCGAGCCGTGTGCCAGCTCCCCCCACCGATGGGGATCGGCGGCAAGAACCCGTGCTGGTGGCCCGGTTCCTGCAGCGAGTGTGGGGGCGGGGCAGCACCCGACGGCGACCGATCTCGACATCCGCGCCTAGACACTCGTGGCCATGCTGTCATCGACCGTCTGGCCGCAACCGCACCCCAGGGGCCCGGAGAGACGATCGGCCGGGCCCGGGAGGGTCAGCGGGCGCCCGGCGCGCCGCGAATGCCCGCCTTGCCCCCTCGTGTGGCGCTGCACAGCGCCCAGCCCCGCCCACACGGACGATGTGGCTGGTCACTCGTGGTCACGAGGCGCTGACCAACGAGCGGTTCCGCGACCAGCGCGCTCGTAGCGTCGCCTGCCGGGTGGCGGCCAGGAAGGTGTCGCCGGCCTCGAGCG
>JBFGFG010000029.1:0-12970 GCA_041579655.1 Nitriliruptoraceae bacterium | reverse complement strand
GCGTCGGCAGCGTGCGGCGCGCACTTGCGTGCGCGCAGGACGCGCTCTGGAGGTCAGAACGGTGTTCTGCTTGACGGCTGCGGTCGAACATCGTTGACTTCCACCTGTGTAGTTCCACGGACGTGGGGACCGGGGAACCACGAGCGAGCGACGCTTTCACCGTGAAAGCGACCGACCAAGGAGCACGCCGTGGCAACCATCGCCGACCTCGAGCATGACCTCGCCCGCACTGCGGGTGACCCGGACCAGCGCACCTGGATGGTTGACGCGCGCTGCCTGGACGCCGACCCGGAGGCGTTCTTCCCTGAGAAGGGTGGATCGACCCGCGAGGCCAAGCGCATCTGCGCTGAGTGCCCGGTCAAGGAGCCGTGCCTCGAGTACGCGCTCGCCAACGACGAGCGCTTCGGCATCTGGGGCGGGCTCTCCGAGCGTGAGCGTCGTCGTGTGCGTCGTCTCCGCGGCTGAGTCTTCGGCTCTGACGGGGTGACCCGTCCGATGGGGTGGGTCCGCCGGCGCTGGTAGCGTCGCGCGGACCACCGCGGCCCCCGCGGGTCGTCGCCAGACGCCGTCCCGGGGCGACACCGGCAGCGGTTTCTCCCCCTTCCGTCGAGGTCGTGTCGTGTCCGACGAAGCGCCGCTCCCGTCCGTGCTGGCGGTCGTCGTGGCCACCGACGGTGCGATGACGCTCCCTCGCACGCTGGCGTCGCTGCGGGACCAGACCTACGAGAACCTGAACGTCGTCGCGATCGACAACGGCTCGTCCGACCGCTCCCGACAGCTGCTGCTGGACGCGCTCGGTCCGCGCCACGTGCTGGTGTCCGAGCGCGACCTCGGCTTCGGTGGTGCCGTCGGGATGGCGCTGGACGCCGACGTCGCGCGCGGTGCCGAGATGCTGCTGCTGGTGCACGACGACATCGCGCTCGAGCCAGACGCCGTCGCCCGGCTCGTGGCAGCCCTAGAGGCGGACGATGAGCTGGCCATCGTCGGCTGCAAGCTCGTGGAGTGGGACGACGCACGACGCCTGCAGGCCGTCGGCATGAGCGTGGACCTCACCGGGCGCGCAGACCCCGGCGTCGAGGAGGACGAGGTCGACCAGGGGCAGCGCGACCACGAGTCGCGCACCCTGTACGTCTCCACCGCCGGCATGCTGGTGCGTCGGGACCGGTTCGAGGCGCTGGGGCGCTTCGACCACCGCTACCACCTGTTCCGCGACGACCTCGACCTGTGCTGGCGTGCCTGGCTGTGGGGCTGGTCCGTCGAGGTCGTGCCGGGCGCGGTCGCCTCGCACGAGGCCTCGGCCAGCACCTACCGACGCCTCGGTCAGACGGCCGCGCTCGGCCCGCGCTACTTCGCCGAGCGCAACACCCTCGCGACGCTGCTCAAGTGCTACAGCCTGGGCCGCCTGCTGTTGGTGCTGCCGCTGTTCTTCCTGGTCGGCATCAGCAAGACCGTGGGCTTCCTCGCCACCCGCCGCGTCGGCGACGCGTGGCAGACCCTGCGGGCCTGGGGCTGGAACCTCGTCCACCTGCGCGAGTCACGCCGGCTGCGCCGACGCGTCCAGGCGCGGCGCCAGCGCACGGACCGGGAGATCGCGCCGCTGTTCGCGCAGGTCACGGCCCGGATGCGCGCGTACGGCGAGGCGTTCGCGTCGGTGCTCTCCGGCGGCTCCGACAGCATCGACCTCGACCCGGCCAGCGGGCCGCCTGCCGCCGTGCCCGGGCTCATGGAGCGGCTGCGCACACGGTTGCGCACCAGCCCGATCGGTGTCACCGGCGCGGTGCTGTTCGTGCTCGGGGCCATCGTCTCGATCCCGCTGCTGCGCAACACCCCCCTGCGTGGCGGTGAGCTCGCGGAGTGGCCCAGCGGCGTGCTGAGCATGCTGCGCAGCTACGCGCGTCCGTGGACGGTGGGCGACCTGCCGGCCGTCACCACCGTGACGCCGGCGCAGGCCGCGTTGACCGTGCCCTCGATGCTCGGCCTCGGCGTGTCGTGGGCAGCCCCACGCGTGCTGCTGCTGGCCATCGTCCCGCTGGCCTGGACCTCCGCGCTGCGGGCCGGCCGGCTCGTGACGACCCGCCGCCTGCCGCGCGTTGCAGGCGCGACGCTGTACGCGCTCTCGCCGCCGCTGCTGGCCGCGCTGCGCACCGGTCGCATCGGCCCCGCCGTGGCCGCAGGCCTCGCGCCGCTCGTCGTGATCGCCGCCAGCCGGGCCGTGATGACCGGCGTGCCGCTCGACCGGGCGTGGCGTGCGGTGGCCGCGGCCGCGCTCGCGGGCGCCGTCGTGGTGTCCTTCGCGCCGGGCACCGCCGTGCTCGCCGTCGTCGCGGTCGTGGCCGCGGGCGTCGGCATCGTGGCGATGCCGGGCGCCGACATGCCCTCGCGTCTGCTGCGGCTCGGCCTCGTGCTGGTGGGCGCCGCGGTGCTGCTGGCCCCGTGGACACCGACGCTGCAGGGGACCGGCGGCGTGGCCGAGGTCGCCAGCGACGCCTCGCTGGCACGGCTGCTGCTGCTCACACCCGCCCTGCCCGGCTTCCCGGGACCGGTCGCCGGCATCGGCCTCGCCGCGGCCTCGCTGCTGGGCGTGGCGCTGGCCGCAGCCGCCCGTCGCGGCGTGTCGCTCGCGCTCGCAGCGCTGTACCTCGCGAGCGTCGGGCTGGCCTGGGTCGCGGCCCGTCAGGGTGCGGAGGCCGCCATCTGGCCCGGCGCCCCGCTCATCATCGCGGCGCTGGTCGCGGCCGGTCTGCTCACCATCGCCATCGCCTCGGCGGAGGCTGAGCTCACCGAGCACGACTTCGGCTGGCGCCAGCTCGCCGCGGTCGGCACCGCGGTGGTCGTGCTCGTGGGCGTCGTCGCCGCAGGGCTGTCGGTCGCTGGCTCAGCGTGGGAGGGCTACAGCTCGGGCGACGGGCCGCTGCCCGCGTTCCTCGCCAGCGCGGTCCAGGCCGACGGCATCGGACCGTTCCGCGTGCTCGTGCTCGGCGCTGAGGACGACGTGGTGCGCTGGAGCATCACCGACGCCGACGGACCGAGCGCCGCGTCGTGGGGTCACGAGGTCGCGCCCGACGTGCTCGAGCTGCTCGACGCGCGCGTCACCTCGCTCATCGACGGTCGCGACCCCGGCGCCGCCGCCGACCTCGGACGTCTCGGCGTGCGCTACGTCGTGGTGCCGGAGGGCGATCGCAGCGAGGCGCTGGACGCCGCGCTCGGCGCGCAGCTGGACCTCGTGGGCCAGCCCGTCGCGCAGGGGCTCGTGCTGCGCGTGACCGAGTGGATGCCGCGCTGGAGCGTGCTACCGACCTCCGCCGCCGACGCGGTGGCCAGCGGCCGTCCGCTCGACGCGGGCGTCACCGCCACGCCGCTCGAGGACCGGGTCGACGCGCTCGGCGGCCTGCTCGTGCTCGCAGACCCCGTGTCCGAGGACGGCGCACCGTTCGTCGTCCGTGCCGCAGACGGCAGCGAGCTGCCCCAGACCCGCACGGGTGACGTGGTGACCTGGACGCTGCCGACGGGCCCCATCGAGGTCGAGCGCAGCGGCGACCTCGGACGGCTCGCGCTGGTGGCGCTGCAGGCCGCCCTCGTGCTGCTGGCCGTGTCGCTGTCGCTGCGCGCTCCCCGCTTCGCTCGGGAGGGCCGCCGATGAACCGCGTCGTGGTACCCGAGCAGCGCATCCGGACCGTGACGGCCATCGGGGTGCTCGTCGCCGTCGTGACGGCGGGTCTGGTCGCTGACGCCACGATGGGTGCACCACAGCTCGCCGGCGCCGCTGGTGCCAGCGGCCCGGTGCTCGCCGGCGCCAGCACCTGCGCCGCGCTGCACACCGGCCCCACCACCGGCGCGACGGTCGCCACGATCGCGGACCCGAGCGCCGGCGTCACCGACCCTGCCCCGTGGGCGTCGCTGTCGATGCAGTCCGCCGGCACCGTGCAGCGTCTCGAGACCCCCGACGTCACGGGGGGCGTGACGAGCGTCGAGCTCACGGGCGATGCGGCCGACGTGCTGGCCACCGCGCGGTGGGAGGCCACGCCCGTGCTGCTGTCGCGGCGACTCGAGCTCGGCGAGGACGCCCGCGTCCCGGGCGCGATCGAGGGACCGTGCCCTGCCGGTGCCGCGTCGCGCTGGGTCGTGCCCGGCGTCGCGACCGCGGGTGGCGCTGCCGCCGAGCTGCACCTCGCCAACCCGTCCGACGTGCCGTCCTCGCTGGCCGTGACGTTCACCACGCCCGCCGGCCGGGTCGAGCCCACCCGGCTCGCGAACATCGTGGTGCCGGCGCACGGCCGCACCACCATCGACCTCAACGAGTTCGCCCCGGAGGAGCCGGACCTCGGCGTCGAGGTGACCACTCGCACCGGCACCGTCGTGGTCGAGGCGGTGCAGTCGCTGGAGGCCGCCGTGGGTGGCATCGACGGCCACGCGCTCGTCGTGGCGCACACCACCGCGTCGACGAGGTGGACGCTGCCGTGGGTCTCCGCTGCTGACGGCGAGTCGGCGTGGGTGTGGGTCACGAACCCGGGCGACCAGCCCACCGACGTGCGGCTCGTCCTGCACACCAGCAACGGGCCGATCGTCCCGCCGGCCACGGGGCTCACCCTCGCGCCGGGCACCACCCAGCGGCTGGACCTTCGGGGCGCGCTCGCGGACGTCAGCCGCGGCGGCATCACCCTGCGCAGCAACGACGGCGCACCCGTCGTGGTCTCGGGCGCGGTGGTGCGCGCGTCCGACGACCCCGTCCGGGGTGGCATCGCGATGATCGAGGGCGTCCCCGACGGCGGCGGCGGCCGCGCCGCGGTGCTGTCGGCCGCAGGCGACGAGGGTCACAGCCGCTTCCTCGCGGTCGCCAACCCCGGTGAGGAGACCGCCGTGCTCGACGTCACCGTCGTGGGCGCCGACCTCGCGAGTCCGGCGATCCTCGCCGACGACCTCGCGGTGCCGGCCGGCGGCTGGACCGTGCTCGACCTCGCCGGCACGCTGCCCGCCGAGGGCGGCTTCGCGGTGCTGCTCGACGTGGCCGAGGGGCAGGCCGTCGGCACGCTCGTCGCCGAGTCGCTGAGCGGCCCGCTCGACCTCAACGCGACGCTGGCGCGTCCGTTCCCGGGCACCGTCCAGGGCGCCGCCGTGCTGCTGCGCCGTGACCGCAGCCTGCTGCACCCGCTGGTGACGCCCGGCCCGGTCGTGCCCACCGACGCGCCGGCGCCCGCGGACGCCCCGGTCAACCAGGTGGATCCCGTCGAGCCGGCCCCGCCGCCGTCCGACCCGGCCACCTCCGTCCCCGCCACCTCCGACGCGGCCGCGACCGAGCCCGCGACGGCCCCCGACGCCGGCACACCGGCCGGTGACGCACCCAGCGACGACGCCTCGCCCGCTGGCTGAGCTCGCCTAGCCCCAGCCCAGCTCGTCGAGCCGGTCGTCGTCGATGCCGACGGGGTGGGCGATCTCGTGCACGAGCGTCTCCGCGATGATGAGCATCAGCTCCTCCTTCGTGCGGGAGCGCGCCTCGAGCGGGCGGCGGTACAGCGTGATGCGGTCCGGCAGTGGGGGAGCCCAGCCGTCGCGCTCGGTGCGGGGCACGCCCTCGTACAGGCCGAGCAGCACCTCGTCGCCGGGCGGCACGTCCTCGACCACGATCGCGACGTTCTCGAGGTGGCCCAGGATGAACGGCGGCAGCTCGCCGAGCGCGTCGCCGACCAGCCGGTCGAAGCGCGCCGCGCTGCCGGCCCGCCAGCCCTGACCGGGGTGACGACGCGGGTCGTCAGGCGACCGACGGTGACGCGCGTGCCGGTCGCCGCGCGTGCGGCCCGGTCGACCGTCCTCAGCAGCGTGCATCCGGCGACGGTACATCGGTCGAGGTTCCGCGGCCGTGCGCGGACGGCTGTGTAGCGTTCCCCACATGGAGCCGTCACCGTCATCCCCGCCCCGTCCCGCTGCCTCGCCGCGGGGCCGCGCCCCCGTGAAGGCGATCGCCCGAGCGGCTGGCCGCTCGTGCTCGCGCCCGGGCTGCGACACGCCACCCGCCGCCACGCTGGTCTTCTCGTACGAGGAGCAGGTCGCCCGGCTGGTCGACCTCACCGACGAGCGTGAGCCGCAGGCCTACGACCTGTGTGGCCGGCACGCCGACCGCACCTCGCCGCCGCGTGGCTGGGACATGGCCGACGCTCGCGTCCCGCGTGACGAGAGCCCCCGCCGGCTCAGCGACGACAGCACCGTGGCGGTCATCGCCGCCGCGCTGCGGGGCGAGGCGCCGGCTGGACGCATCGAGGTGCTCGCCGGCGGCCGGGTCGACGAGGCCGTCCCCGCGACCGACGACGCCTGGATCGACGACCTCGACGACGATGCTGATGGCGCCGACGGGAACGACGATCCGCTGCGCGCCGCGCTCGAGGAGGTCCAGCGCGTCGCCGAGCCAGACCACGACGCGCCCGGTGCCGTGCCGGCCCCGGTGCGGATGCTGGTGCAGCCCGACGACGGTCCGACGCTCTGGTGAGCAGGCTCGACCACGCGACGCCGCCCTCCGGGGCGGCGTTCCGCATGTCCGGGGCACGTGCTGACGAACGCTGCAGGGCTTCCGGGGCGGACGGGGGCTGGTGTGGTTCCTTGGGTGCCGACGGTTACCCAAGACGGCCCCACAGGCCCCACGACACGAGGTGACGGCATCGCCGCAGGTCTGCCCCGCGCGCTCACGGACGAGGTCCGGCGGCTGGACGAGCACCAGCTGCGCCGGCTGATGATCCTCGCCCGCGGCCTGCTGGTCGGCGTCGAGGGTCCGCTCGGTCCGGTCGACGAGCAGAACGCGCCGCTGCACGTGAGCTACCGCCAGGAGCACGTGCGCTGCGGTGGCGACGGCTGCACCGGCTGTCCGCACGGGCCGTACTGGTACGGCTACTTCAAGCAGGACGGCCGCACCCGCAAGCAGTACATCGGCCGCTCGTTGCCGGGCGAGGCGCTCGAGCCCGTCGACCCGCAGCAGGGCGTTCGACCCGCTCGTGGTGGGGGTGGCTCCGCGTAGGCTCTGCGCCCGCCAGCGCTGCCCTCCACAGGAGCCCGAACGTGCCCGTCACCGAGAACGTCCTGCACGCCATCGTCAAGGCGTACGACATCCGCGGACTCGTGGAGACACAGCTCGACGAGGCGCTCGCCGAGGCGCTCGGGGCCGCGGCCGCCGTGGTGCTCGGTGAGGGTGAGGGCGCGATCGTCGTCGGCTACGACATGCGGCCCTCCTCTCGTCCGCTGGTGGACGCGTTCGCGCGCGGCGCCACCGCGCAGGGGCTGGACGTGGTGGACATCGGTCTCGCCTCGACCGACATGCTGTACTACGCCTCCGGCGTGCTCGGGCTGCCCGGCGCGATGTTCACGGCGTCGCACAACCCGGCTACCTACAACGGCATCAAGCTGTGCCGCGCCGGCGCCACCCCGGTCTCGCTCGAGACCGGCCTGGCCGAGATCCGCGACCTCGTGCTCGCCGGCGGGCCCGGCCCGGTCTCGCTCGACCCCGGCACCGTGCGCCAGCAGGACCTGCTCGAGGACTTCGCCGCGCACGTGCGCAGCTTCGTCGACGTCTCGCTGCTGCGGGACGTCTCGCTGGTGGTCGACGCCGGCAACGGCATGGCCGGCCACGTGCTGCCGCCGGTGTTCGCGCCGCTGCCGATGAAGGTCGAGGAGATGTACTTCGAGCTCGACGGCACCTTCCCCAACCACCCGGCCGACCCGATCGACCCGGCGAACATCGTCGACCTCTGCGCGGCGGTCGTCGCGGGTGGGCACGCCCTGGGCCTGGCGTTCGACGGCGACGCGGACCGCATGTTCGCCGTGGACGAGCACGGCCAGGCGGTGTCGTCCTCGCTGATCGGCGCCGTGGTGGCCGACCGGCTGCTCGCCCGCTCGCCGGGCGCGACCGTGCTGCACAACCTGATCTGCTCCGACACCGTGCGCGAGACCATCGAGGCTGCCGGCGGCGTGGCCGTGCGCACGAAGGTCGGCCACTCGCTGATCAAGGCCCGCATGGCCGAGACCGACGCCATCTACGCCTGCGAGCACTCCGGCCACCACTACTTCCGTGACAACTTCCGCGCCGACTCGGGGCTGATCGCCGCGCTCGTGCTGCTCGAGGCCGTCGCCGAGTCGGGCAAGCCCCTCTCGGAGGTCGTGGCGCCGTACGACCGCTACTCGGCGTCGGGTGAGCGCAACCACCGCGTCGCGGACGTCGCGGCCGCCACCGCCGCCGTCCAGGAGGCGTTCGCGGGTCGGGCCGTGAGCACCGACACCGAGGACGGGCTGAGCGTGCGGCTCGAGGAGGGCTGGTTCAACCTGCGCCCGTCCAACACCGAGCCGCTGCTGCGGCTGAACGCCGAGGGACGCGACGAGCAGGCGATGATCGCGATCCGCGACGGGGTCGAGGACGTGCTGGCCGGCTTCACCGCCTGAGCCACCGGCGCTACGGTCGCGCTCGCCCACCTGCACAGGAGTCCCCCATGGTCGCGCTCGACCCGAAGCTGCTCGAGGTCCTGGTGTGCCCGGACTGCCGGGCCCACGTGGAGCACAAGGAGCGTCGCAAGGCCGTGGTCTGCCTCGGCTGTGGCCTGCAGTTCCCGGTCCAGGACGGCGTCCCGCAGATGCTGGTCGAGCTGTCCAAGCAGTCACGGCGATGAGCTCGTCGTCGCCCGGCGCCGGCACCTCGGCACCGCTCGCGACGACGGTCGCCGCCCTGCGGGGTCGGCTGCCCGACGGGGCCGCACCGCGCACGCTGGTCACGCTCGGCTCCGGCCTGGGTGACGTGGCCGACGCGGTGCGCGACGCCACCGACGTGGACGTGGCGAGCCTTCCCGGCATCGCGGCCTCGACCGTGCCGGGCCACAGCGCGACGCTGCGCCACGGCTGGCTCGGGGACCACGAGGTGCTGGTGCAGCGCGGACGCATCCACCTGTACGAGGGTCACAGCGCTGCGGACGTGTGCCGCGTCGTGGAGGCAGCGGCCGCGCTCGGCGCCACGACCTTCGTGGTGACCAACGCCGCGGGTGGCCTCACCGCCGAGACGCTCACGCCCGGCGACCTGCTGGTGATCGACGACCACCTCAACCTCACCGGCACCACGCCGCTGCAGGGCGTGCTGCGTGACGGTGCCCCGCTGTTCCTCGACATGGCGGCCGCGTACGACCCGGCGCTGCGCGCGCTCGCGGACGAGGTCGCGGCCGAGATGAGCCTCGCGTTGCAGCACGGCGTGTACGCCGGCCTCGTGGGACCGACGTACGAGACCCCGGCCGAGGTGCGGATGCTGCGCACGCTGGGCGCGGACGTGGTCGGGATGTCGACCGTGAACGAGGTCATCGCGGCGCGTTCCCACGGGATGCGCGTGTTCGGCGTGTCCTCGGTGACCAACGTGCACGGCGAGGGTGTGGCCACCTCGCACGCCGAGGTGCTCGAGGTCGGGGCCGACGCCGCCACCCGGCTCGGTGGCCTGCTCGTGGAGCTCCTGCCGCGCATGGTCTGAGCGTCCACAGCCCCACGGCGCCCGTCGCGCGTGGGGGAGCGGCGGTCGGCAGGGTCGTGGCATGCGCCACCTCCTCGACCTGCTCGTGCCGTCACACTGCGACGGCTGCGGCGCGCGTGCGCAGCCACCGTGGTGCGCGAGCTGCGACGACGCGGTCGTGGCGTTGCGACCGACGGTCCCGTGCCCGCGCTGCGCCGGCCAGGACGACCCGGGCCATCCCTGCTGGGCGCCGGGGTCGCAGGTGCAGGCCACGGTCGCGCTGACGTCGTGGACCGGCGCGGTCACGACCGCGCTCGTGCGGGCGAAGCTCGACGGCCGCGCCGAGGTGTTCCGTGCGCTGGGGCCGGCGCTGGCCAGCTGCGCGCAGCACCTCCCGGTGGACGTGGTGGTCCCGGTCCCCACCGATGCGCGGCGCGCACGGCGCCGCGGCGTTGACCACACCGCCGTGCTGGCCCGGGCGGTGGCCCGCGAGCTGCGCCTGCCGTGCCTGCCGGCGCTACGTGCGGTCGGTCGCCAGCCGGACCGTGGCTCGGCTCGCGCGCAGCGGCCTGAACCGGGGTCGAGCCGCGCGGACGGTGTGGTCGCGCTGGCACGGCCGGACGCCGTCGCAGGCCGTGCGGTGCTGCTGGTGGACGACCTGGTCACCACCGGCGCGACGCTGGGCGCGTGCGCCGGACCGCTGGCCGACGGCGGTGCGGCATGGGTCGGCGCGGCCGTGCTCGCGCGGGCGGGCCGCCACACGCTGCGGGCTGAAGGGGCGTTCCGGGTCTGAAAGGCGTTCTGCGTCCGTGGACCCGTTGGCCCACCCCCGCGCGGCACCCGCGCCCGGTCGTGCGGAAGACCGACCACTCGGGGCCGAACAGATGCAGGACCCGATCGGGCACCTACCTTCGGAACCCCGGCAGGGTGGACCACCAAGCCGCAAGACCGGGCCCACCTGACAGCCGGAAATCCCACCGGGCGATCATGCCCCTGGCGACGAACGGAGTGCACATGCAGGTGACGGTGACGGGTACGAACCTCGATGTTCCGGAGCGGATTCGAGAGGAGGCCATCGCCAAGCTCTCGAAGGTGCGAACCATCTTCGATCGATTCATCGACATGGACATCGTCTTCACGGAGGACCACAACCCGCGGATCGAGGACAAGATCCACTGCGAGGTCGTGCTGCACGCCAAGGGCCGCTACCTCCGCGCCACCGCCGCAGCGCCGGACATGATGAGCGCCATCGACATCGTCGAGGCGAAGCTGTCACGGCAGGTGCGCAAGCTCAAGACCAAGGTCGTCGACCGACGACGCCAGACCGCCGTGGTGCGCTGACCAGCGCCACGCACGCGAAGGACCGGACGCCGCCTCCTCATGGGGCGGCGTTCGCGCTCGGCCCCGGACATGGGGCACGGACCGTTCACGTCGGGTCATACCGTCACCCCTCGCGGGGACCCCCTCCGGCTGGGCCACGGAGAGTGGTGCGATGCGGGTCGAACGGCCGCGAGGGGGGCTACGCTGGCGTAACCCTGTGCGTGGAGGCATGTGTGGCTGGCGAGCGGATCCGTATCTTGGTCGCGGACGACCATGAGCTGTTCCGGCGCGGTCTGCGCCAGGTGCTCGAGGACGAGCCGGACATCGAGGTCATCGCCGAGGCCGGCGACGGCGACGAGGCGACCACCCTCACGCGTGAGCTGGTGCCGGACGTCGTCGTGATGGACGTGCGCATGCCGATTCGCTCGGGCATCGAGGCGGCGCGCGCCATCAAGCAGGACGTCCCGTCGTGCAAGATCCTCATGCTGACGATCAGCGACGAGGAGGACGACCTCTACCAGGCGATCAAGAGCGGAGCCAACGGCTACCTGCTCAAGGAGATCTCGATCGACGAGATCGGCAACGCCGTCCGTTCGGTCCACGGTGGCCAGTCGCTCATCTCGCCCTCCATGGCCAGCAAGCTCCTCAACGAGTTCGCCGCCATGATCAAGAAGGAGGAGGAGAAGCAGCAGGCCCCCGCGCCGCGCCTCACCCCGCGCGAGATGGAGGTCCTGACGCACGTTGCGCAGGGCATGAACAACCGCGAGATCGCTCGCGAGCTGTACATCTCCGAGAACACGGTCAAGAACCACGTCCGCAACATCCTCGAGAAGCTGCACCTGCACTCCCGCATGGAGGCCGTCGTGTACGCCGTGCGCGAGAAGCTGCTCGAGATCACCTGAGCCAGCGGCGCGAGCCGCACCGCATTCGTTCCCGCCCCACGCCTCGTGCGTGGGGCGTGGTCGTGTGGCCACGGTGTGTGGACGAAGCAGCGCATCTAGTGAGGCGGCGTCCCTAGTCGCAATGGTTCTTTCGACCCACACCCTTCTGGGCCACATCGCGGCCATGGGTTGAAACAGGCGTCCTCTGACGCAGTTGGACGCTATGTCCACTTCCGTCGTGACGGTGGGTGGGGGATCACGGTGCCAGCCCTGCTCTGCGTGACGAAGCGTTGTCTTCATAAGCCTTCATAACCATGTGCGAGGTCCGCCGTGGGGGAACGTCAGGACGGTCGAACGCGCGGGACTCGTTGCGCCATGGGACAGATGTCACGCATGGTCGTTCGGTCACGTCGCAGCACCAGGGCGACGCCTGATCCCTCACCATCACACCAGGACACCACCATGAGAAGGCTCGTACCAGCACTCTTCATCGTCGCGGCGATCGCCGCCGGCACCGCATCAGCGACGTCGATCAACCCGAACTTCGCAGACACGACGTTCGCCGCTTCGACCGTGGACCTCGAGGTCTGCGAAGCCACCGACTTCCACGTCCTCCCGGCTCCGCCGACCGGCGTGGCATGGGTTGAGCCACTCGCAGGCGCCAACATCCTCGACAGCGCCTTCGGTGTCCTCGCGGTCCAGTTCGAGAACCTCTCGTGTGATGCCGACGGCAAGCTCCTGGACATCTCGTTCCTCAGTGCGGCCGACTCGGTCCTGAGTGGCACGCCAGCGTGCATCTACAACCTCGGAACAAACAGCGAAGCACCGGCCGCTGGCGCGTGCGACCCCGGCCTCCTCAACACTGGCGCTCCGGTCATCATCACCCAAGATGAAGCATGCGACACAGGCTCGATCGTCCTAGGCGCGTGTGGAACCACGATTGCGGACCGGACTGTGCTGTACGTCGAGACCGGTCTGGTTCTCAACGGTGACACGGTCAACCTGATCACCCCGGTGAACCTCGACATCGAGCAGATCGATGACATCGACATGGTGATCTACGAGACGAACACCTCGTCGCCTTCGGGCCCATGACCTAAGCCAGCGTCGGTTGTCGCCCTCGCGGCTGCAACCGACGCTCGGCGTGGCCTTTGCAGTTATCCGCACGAGGACGACACGTAGGAGCGCATCATGAACAGCAAGATTGGACTCGCCGCCCTTGTGGTCGCGGCATTGACAGCAGGGACGGCGTCCGCGACCTCGCTCGGGCTCACTGACACGACCGTGTTCGCGGCCGACACCGTCGACCTCG
>JBFGFG010000028.1:0-13034 GCA_041579655.1 Nitriliruptoraceae bacterium | reverse complement strand
GTCAGCGCCGCGTGGTACAGCACCCGCGCGTCCTCGGCGAGGTCGAACGGGTCACCCCCGGCGGCCTGCACGAGCTCGTGCGCCCACGCGCGGTCGGACGGCGAGGCGGTCACGGCCCAGGCCACGCCGAGCAGCGCGTCGGCACCCGCCCCCCGCGGGACCGTCTGCGCCGGGTGGCACGCGGCCACGCGGGCACCAGACAGGCGGGCCCGTCGCAGCGCGTCGATCCCCGTGGCACCGGAGCAGTGCACGACGTGGTGGGTCTCGCGCCAGCCGTCGGCGAGCGCGACCTCGCTGACGACCTGCTCGATGCGGTCGTCCGGCACGGTCACCAGCACGGTGTCCGCGTCGGCGACGGCGCTGACGGCGTCGGGCGCGACGGCGCAGCCCGCGACCTGCGCGGCCAGCGTCGCAGCGCTGCCGCCACCGCCGTCGCTGACGGCCACCACACGGTCTCCGCCGCGCACCAACGCCTGAGCGAGCGCGCTGCCCACCCGGCCCGGTCCGAGGACGGCCACGCGACGGCGGGTCACAGCGTCGTCCCGGGCTCGTCCGACTGCTGCGGGCGGCTCGCGTCCCAGTCGCTGGCCGGGACGGCGGCGGGGGCGCGCGGCCCCTCGGGACGCACGATGCCGAGCCGGTCCGAGCCGGGCACGTCGCTCAGCCGCACGTTCAGCTCGATGCCCTCCAGCGGCGCGAGCGCCATCGTGAGCTGCGTCAGGCGACGGCCGTCAGGCAGCGAGCCGCCGGCGAACACCTCCATCAGCGGCACCAGCACGAACGCCCGCTCGTGCAGCCGCGGGTGCGGCACCACCAGCGTCGGCGGGTCGTGCACCTCCTCGTCGCCGTGCAGCAGCAGGTCGAGGTCCAGCACGCGCGCGCCCCAGCGCTGCTCGGTGCTGCGGTCGCGACCGAAGCCGGCCTCGGTCGCCAGCAGCTCCTCGAGCAGCGCGTGCGGACCCAGCGTCGTGCGCAGCTTCACCACCGCGTTGAGGTAGTGGTCCTGCTCGACGTGGCGCTCGACGCCGTCGTCGTCGACCCCGCCCCACGGCGCGGTCTCGTACACGCCCGACCCGTCCTCGACGGTGGTGCCCGGCAGCTCGTCGAGCACGAACAGGCAGGCCTCGATCGTCGCGAGCGCGTCGCCGACGTTCGCCCCGACCCCGACGAACGCCACCACCTCGGTGGTGACCTCCGCGGCGGTCGGGTCGGTCACGCCTCGCGCTCGCGGTGCAGGCGGATCGTGACGTCACGCACCGGGACCGTCAGCGGGGCAGACGGCTTGTGGACGACGAGGTCCACCGCCGCGATGCGCTCGTCGTGGTCGAGCACCTCGTCGGCGAGGCGTCCTGCAACGGCCTCCACGAGGCGCGTGCGCGGGGCTCCGAAGGCGTGCACCACCAGCGCCGACAGCGCGCCGTAGTCGACGGTGTCGGCGAGGTCGTCGGACGCGACGGCCTGGCGCAGGTCGAGGTGGATGGCCACGTCGATGATGTAGCGCTGCCCCAGGTCGGCCTCGTGGGCCATCACCCCGTGGTTCGCCCAGACCTCGATGCCCTCGATGGTGATCGTGTCCACGTCGTCTCCGTGCCAGCGCTCAAGATCGGGCCGGGCGCTGCCGGGCCGATGTCCGGGCGGGAGCGTACGGCGAACGAACGCCGCTCCCGGCAGGAGGACGGGGCCCCGCCGCCGAAGTCCCTCTGTGCCCCCTGACCGTCCGAACCCAGGACACCACCCATGCGCATGCGCCCCCTTGCCGGGCTCGCCGCCGCCACGCTCGCCGCCTCGACGCTGGCCTTCGCTCCCGCCGCGACCACCGCCGACAAGGAGCCGCCGGTCACCGCGCCCGACGTCACCGTCCCGACGGCTGGCGACGGCCGTGGCGACGTGACCGTCATCGCGATCGTCGACTCGTCGTTCTCGCCGTACCACCTCGACTTCCGGGCAGACCGGATGCCGCAGCACCTCGACGCGGACACCACCAACGACCTGCCGCTCGACACTGCGCCGCACGAGTGGATCCCGGACTTCCCGGCGCCGTCGAGCTTCACCAGCTACGAGCGGCTCGACCTCACGCTCCCCCAGGCCGGCCCGATCTCGGCCGCGTACAACGCTGACCTGGCCAGGTGGAACGGCGTGAAGAAGTCCGACGCGGCCCAGACCCACTTCTACTGGGCACCGGGCACCAAGGCCGTCGGCATGGTCGACTTCAACGGCAGCGGCTTCAAGCTGCCGTCCGGGTCGTCACACGGCATGGGCTCCGCGTCCGTCTCCGGCGGCGCGATCCACGGCGCGTGCCCCGAGTGCGTCGTCGTGCTGATCCCGTACGGCTCGGGCAGCAACGCCGAGTCGGCCAGCAACTGGGCGTACAGCCAGCCCTGGATCGACGTGGTCACCAACTCGTTCGGCTTCTCGCTGCTGCTGCGTGACCGCTACTACAACGGCGGCAACGCCGAGCAGTCCAAGGCAGCCTCCGAGCGCGGCCAGACCGTGTTCTTCTCGGCCGGCAACGGTCAGGCGAACACCTTCACCGTGCCGAACGCGACGCTGCTGTCCTCCCAGGAGGGCCCGGACTGGATGATCACCGTCGGCGCGATCGACCCGGGCAGCCACGGTTCCTACACCGGCCACGGCAAGCCCGTGGACATCGCCTCGATCGGCACCGGCTACCCCTCGGCACCGTCGAGCGGCAACAGCAACGTCAACAGCAAGGGCACCTTCGGCGGCACCTCGAACGCCACGCCGGTGAGCGCAGGGAGCTACGCCCGCGCGCTGTACCTGACGCGTCTCGCGCTGAAGGGCCCGAGCAAGACCCAGGCCGGCGGCGCCATCGCGACCGGTCCGGCCGGCTGCGGCACCGCGCTGGCGACGTGCGCGCTCGACGACGGCGTGCTCACCGCGGTCGAGCTGCGTGAGGCGATGTTCGACACGGTGCTGCACACCCCCGAGGGCTTCGACCCCATCGGCCTCGTCGGCGGTGAGCCGGCGCTGCCGAGCACCGACGCCGAGACCACCTTCATGACCGAGGGGCACGGCTCGATCTTCGGCCGCATCGACGGCGACGAGGTGTGGCTGCAGGAGACCGGCGACATGGCCGCGCTCGTGCTCGGCACCCGCGAGGCCACCGGGCGCGTCGAGGGCGAGGACGAGTGGTTCGAGGTCGACAGCTACTGCCGCCAGCAGCTGTGGGGCACCTGGGCGGGCGGCGAGTGGGCCGGCGAGGACATCCCGTTCTACACCGACCGCCCGCTGACCGAGGCGTACTACGACTCGTGCGACGTGCTGGTGGCCGCGCGACCCTGACCCGACCGACCGACACGACGCCGTCGCCCTGTGGGGCGGCGGCGTCCGTCGTTCAGCGCCCGTCGTCCGAGGCGGCCGCATCGCGACCGGCGTCGAGGATGGCCGCTGCGACCCGCACGGCCTCGACCGTCTCGGCGACGTCGTGGACACGCAGCATGCGCGCGCCGTGGGTCACCGCGGTCGCGGCCACCGCTGCGCTGGAGGCGGCGCGCAGCTTCGGCGTCTGCTCGCCGGTCACCTCGCCGAGGAAGCGCTTGCGTGAGGCGCCGACAAGCACCGGTCGGCCCAGCGAGGCCAGCTGGCGCAGGCCCGCGAGCAGCGCGAGGTTGTGCTCGGTGGTCTTGCCGAAACCGATGCCGGGGTCGACCACGACACGCTGCGGGTCCAGACCCAGCGCCTCGAAGCGGGCGAGCCGATCGGCGAGGAAGTCGAACACGTCGGCCACCACGTCGCCGTAGCGCGGGTTGCTCTGCATCGTGCGCGGGGTGCCCTGCATGTGCATCAGCACGTACGGCACGCCGAGGCTCGCCACGGTCGTGATCAGGTCGGGGTCCAGCGAGCCGGCGGAGATGTCGTTCACCATCGCCGCGCCGGCGCCGACGGCGCGGCGTGCCACCTCGGCCTTGGTGGTGTCGATGCTCACGACGTGGCCGGCTGCGGCGAGCCGTCGCACCACCGGCAGCACGCGGTCCACCTCGGTCTCGAGGTCGACGGGCGCAGCGCCCGGACGGCTGGACTCGCCACCGACGTCGAGGATGTCCGCCCCGGCCTCCAGCAGCGCCTCGGCGTGCCGCACCGCCTCGTCCTCCGTGGCGTGCTGACCGCCGTCGCTGAACGAGTCGGGCGTGACGTTGACGATGCCCATCACGACGGGGCGCTCGTCCGTCGGCAGCTCACCGGCGGGGGTGCGCAGCCGCGGCGTGCGGCCGGCCCACGCCTCCAGCGCGTCCTCAAGCAACGCCCGCAGCGGCTCGGCTGCCCGGGACCCACCCGTGCGACCGACCGCGTCGATGACCTGCGACGCGCGGGCCATCACGATGAGTCGACCGTCCTCGAGCCGCGCCTGGGCGCCGGCCTTGGAGGCCGCGTCACGCACCTCGTCAGCCTCGTCGAGCCCGGTGATCACCAGGTGCACGGGGCCGCCGGCTGCGTGCAGCGCAGCATCGACGATCCGGACGACTGGCTGTGACATGACGCCTCCTGTGGGTGCCTGACACTAGCCCGCGACGTGACGGCTCAGCGGGCCGTCACAGGCGCAGCAGCGCCATCGCCTCCGCCCGCGTGCGGGCGTCGCTCTGCATCGCGCCGCGCACCGCTGAGGTGATGGTCATGGCGCCGGGCTTGCGGACCCCGCGCATCTCCATGCACAGGTGCCGTGCCTCGACGACCACCATCACGCCGCGCGGCTGCAGCGCCCGCTCGAGCGAGTCGGCGATCATCGTGGTGAGCCGCTCCTGCAGGCCCGGCCGCTTGGCGCAGACGTCCACGAGCCGGGCGAGCTTCGACAGCCCGGTCACGCGTCCGTCCGTGTTCGGCAGGTACGCGACGTGGGCCTGCCCGTGGAACGGGACCAGGTGGTGCTCGCAGGTGGAGTAGAACGGGATGTCACGCACCATGACCAGCTCGTCGTGGCCGGCCTCGAACATCACCGACAGCACCTCGTCGGGGTCCGCGAGCAGCCCGCCGAACATCTCGTCCGCGGCGCGAGCGACCCGCGCCGGGGTCTCGCGCAGCCCGTCGCGGTCCGGGTCCTCGCCGAGCGCCTCGAGGAACATCCGCACGGCGGCCTCGAGCTTCGCGTGGTCGAAGCTGCCGTTGGGGGACGTGCCGGTCGCGTGCTCGACCCGCGCAGCAGCGCGCTGCGCGGGGGTGATCGTCGGGGCGTCGTCCGCGGTCAGGAGTCGTCCTCCCCGACACGCGGCTGACGCAGCACCCGGCGGACCGTCGGGCGGGGCGCCGGAGCAGCCTCGGCCGCGACCTCGTGTGTGGCTGCCGGTGATGTGGCGTTGCCGTTGCCGGCAGCGTTGTGCAGACCCGGGTCGACGCGGCCGAGGCGACGCAGCCGCTCCATCACCACGTCGCGCGGGAGGTCGGCGGGCGCGTCGGCGGCGCGCGACGGGCGGATGCGGACCGGTGCCAGCACCGCCTGCAGCGCCTCGCCGTCCAGCGTCTCCTCGTCGAGCAGCGTCTGGGCGAGGTTGTCGAGCACGTCGTTGTTCTCGATCAGCACCTCGAGCGCCTCGTCGTGCGCCTCGTCGATGAGGCGACGGATCTCGAGGTCGATCTGCTCGGCGACGCCGCCGCCGTAGTCGGCGGTGTGGCCCATGTCGCGACCGAGGAAGGGCTGGCCCTCCTTCACGCCGAGCTGGACCGGACCGAGCACGTCGCTCATGCCGAACTGCGTCACCATCTCGCGGGCGAGGTTGGTCGCCTTCTGGATGTCGTTGGAGGCACCGGTGGTGTAGTCACCGATCTTCAGCTCCTCGGCAACGCGACCGCCGAGCATCATCGCCATCCGGTCGATCAGCTCGCCGCGGGTGTTGTAGGACTTGTCCTCGGTCGGCAGCGACAGCGTGTAGCCGCCGGCGCGACCGCGCGGGATGATCGTGATCTTCTGGATCGGGTCCGCGTTCGGCACGGCGTGACCGACGATGGCGTGACCCGCCTCGTGGTACGCGGTGATCGAGCGCTCGCGGTCGCTCATCAGCTTGGTCTTGCGCTCCGGGCCGGCGATGACGCGGTCGATCGCCTCGGAGAGCTCGGCCTGCGAGATCTCCTTCTTCCCGAAGCGGGCGGCGAGCAGCGCAGCCTCGTTGACGAGGTTGGCCAGGTCGGCACCGGTGAACCCAGGCGTCGTGCGCGCGAGCGTCATCAGGTCGATGTCATCGGCGAGCGGCTTGCCCTTGGCGTGGATCTTCAGGATCGCCTCACGGCCGTGCAGGTCGGGGCGGTCGACCGTGATCTGACGGTCGAAGCGGCCCGGACGCAGCAGCGCGGGGTCGAGGATGTCGGGGCGGTTGGTCGCCGCGATCAGGATGATGGCCTGACGCTGGTCGAAGCCGTCCATCTCGACGAGCAGCTGGTTGAGGGTCTGCTCGCGCTCGTCGTGACCACCACCGAGGCCGGCGCCACGGTGACGACCGACGGCGTCGATCTCGTCCATGAAGATGATGGAGGGGGCGTTGGCCTTGGCCTGCTCGAACAGGTCACGGACACGCGAGGCGCCGACACCGACGAACATCTCGACGAAGTCCGAGCCGGAGATCGAGAAGAACGGGACCCCTGCCTCGCCGGCGACGGCGCGGGCGAGCAGGGTCTTGCCCGTCCCGGGAGGGCCGAACAGCAGCGCGCCCTTGGGGATCTTTGCGCCCATGGCCTGGAACTTCGCCGGGTTCTCGAGGAAGTCCTTGATCTCGCGCAGCTCCTCCTTGGCCTCCTCGGCACCGGCGACGTCGGCGAAGGTGACCTTCGGCGTGTCCTTGGTGACGAGCTTCGCCTTGGCCTTGCCGAACTGCATGACGCGGCCGCCGCCCCCCTGCATCTGCTGCATCAGGAAGAAGAACAGACCGAAGATCAGCACGAACGGCAGCAGGGTGAACACCAGCTGCGCGAGCGCGCCGCTCTGCTCGTTGTCAGCACGCATCGTGATCAGGCCCTCGTCGAACAGCTCCGCGAGGCGCGGACCGTTGACGATGCCGGAGTAGGTGACCGTGAACGGCACGGCCTCGGTCTCGCCCTGGGGCACGTAGCTGCCGGTGATGGTCGAGGACTGCAGCCCGAAGGTCTGCACGAAGTCCTCGGCGTCCCCGTCCACGGCCACGTCGAACACGCCGTCGTCGGCGAGCTCGACGAACTCGTTGACGGTCAGCTGCACGGGCGCGGCCGCGCCCTGGACGAGGCTGACGGTCATGAACAGCGCGACGAGCAGGACTGCGAGCCACACCATCGGGCCGCGCAGGAATCGCTGGTTCTTCACGGGATCTGGCCTTCGTCAACGGGGAGGCGATGCCACGGAGGGCGACACGGGATGCTACAGCGGGTCGCGACACGGCATCTGGCCGTGTCGACGGGGTCGCACCGTGGGAACGCAGGACCGAGCGGCAGCGTTCCGCCACGCCCGGGACCGTGCGCTGGCCCCGCGCGTCAGCTGCCCGGGATCAGGCGCGGATGCAGCGTCGCGATGTACGGCAGCTCGCGGTAGCGCTCGTCGAAGTCGAGCCCGTAGCCGATCACGAACACGTCCGGGACCTCGAAGCCGACGTAGCGGTACGGGACGTCCACCGCGTGGCGGCTGGGCTTGGTCAGCAGCGCCAGCACCTCGACGGACGCCGGCCCGCGCGAGCGCAGGTTGCGCAGGAGGTACTCGAGCGTGAGACCGGAGTCGACGATGTCCTCGACGATGAGCACGTGCTTGCCCTCGATGTCGACGTCGAGGTCCTTGAGGATGCGCACCACGCCGGACGAGCGCGTGGCCGACCCGTACGAGGACACCGCCATGAAGTCGAACGACACCGGGACGGTGAGGCGACGTGCGAGGTCGCTCATCACGATGAACGCGCCCTTGAGCACACCCACGAGCAGCACGTCACGCCCGGCGTAGTCCGCGCTGATCTCGGCCGCGAGGGCGTCGAGCCGAGCCGCGAGCTCGCGTTCGCCGATCAGCACCTGGTCGACATCGGGGTGCACGGGGGCCTCCGAAGCGGAGTCGTGCGCGGACGGGTCGACGATGACTGGCTCCACGGCGGGATCCTCGCTGGGTGTCGCGACCACGACAGTAGCCTGCGGGCTACGAACGCTGTTCGTGAGCGTGATGAACCCTGACCTCCTGTCCGTCGCGGAACTATCCATGAAGGTCTATGGTGTTGCACTAGTCCCACGCCACGGGATTAGTCACGTTGAGTAGGCGTGCGCCCACAGCGCGCGAGACAGTGCGGTTTAAGACCCATACAAGTACGAATCGCAACAGCCACTTGCGCGCGGTGTTCTGACCACGCACAGTGAAGAGGACGGCACCCCCCCTCCCGGTCGTCCACGAGGTCACGATGAGCACGCACGCCAGCCCACCCAGGGCAGATGGACCCGCACCCCGCGGGTCCTCGGCGCTGCGGGCGCTGGTGCACGGCTCGGACACCGCGGCCCTGCTCATCGGCTGGCTCGCGATCATCACGGTGCTGGACCTCATCGGCCACCCGATCCCCCAGCAGAGCGTGCAGACCGGCGCTTTCGCCGTCGTCACCGTCGGGCTTCTGGCGCTGCGTGCTGCCGGCACCCACGACCGTCGCACCGCCCGTGTCCGCAGCCGCGAGTTGGCCGGCACGTGCAAGGCCTCGCTCGCTCCCGGCTTCATCGTGCTGGCCATCGCGCCGCAGCCCACCGTGCTGTGGTCGCTGCTCGTGGCGTCGCTCAGCGCGTTCGTGTGGATGACGATGCTCGGCATCTCGCGGGCCATGCTCGGCGAGTGGGTGCGCGGCAACCGTGCCCGCGGCCACCTCTCCGCCCCGGTCATCGTGGTCGGGACCGGCCGCGCCGCGGAGCTCGCCAGCTTCCTGCGCCACCACCCGCACCTCGGCTTCTCGGTCGCTGACGTCGTCGAGCTGCTCCCGGACACGCCCGGCACCGTCGAGATGCTGCTGGCGATCCGCGACTCCCTCGGCGCCACCGGCGTGATCATCAGCGACCCGGGCGACCCGGTCGTCGCGCCGCTGATCCCCGCCCTCGGCAACGCCGGACTCCACGTCCACGTCGCCACCGGCGTCCAGGGCATGGACAAGGGCGGCGCGATCACCTCGTCGCTGGCCGGGGAGCTGTTCCTCGACTTCGCCCCCACGCAGCTGCCCCGCTGGGAGGCGTCGGCGATCCGCGCCCTGGACGTCGCCATCGTCTCGTTCGTGCTGGCGATCACCGCACCGGCCTCGGCGCTGGTCGCGCTCGCGATCAAGCTCACCGACCGTGGCCCGGTGCTGTACGTCGCCGACCGCGTCGGTCTCGGCGGCGACCTGTTCCCGATGCTGAAGTTCCGCTCGATGCGGCACAACGCGCCGCCGCCGGTCATCAAGCTCGACAACGGCCGCGAGGGCCCGCTGACCAAGATCGACGGCGACCCGCGCATCACGAGGATCGGTCGCCTCATCCGCGCCACCTCGCTGGACGAGATCCCCCAGCTGGTGAACGTGCTGCGTGGCGACATGAGCATCGTGGGGCCCCGTCCCGCGCTCGCCAGCGAGGTCGCCGAGTTCGACGACGAGCTGATGCGTCGCGTCGACGTCCGTCCGGGCCTGACTGGTCTGTGGCAGGTCGAGGGCCGTGACCTGCCCAGCTTCGAGCTGTACCGCCGCCTGGACCTGCTGTACGTCGACAACATGTCGCTGTCGCTGTACCTCGCGGTGCTGCTGCGCACGGCGACCGCGCTGATCGGTCAGACGCTGCGCTCGCTGCTCAACGGCTCCGAGACGACGCTCACCCCGCGCAGCACGTCCGAGACGACGATCATGCTCCCCGACGGCTCCAAGCGCGTCGTGCGGGTGACGGACTGACCCAGCACCGACCCGGTCCGCTCAGCGTGCCGGTGTCCGGACGGTCATCACGGCCCGCGGCGCGACCCGACCCGCGCTGAGCAGCGCCTCGTCGGCGACGACGCCGGGCACCCACAGCACGCGCTCGCCGACGGCGACGACGGGCAGCAGGTCCCGGATCGCCCGCGGCACGCCGGCGTCGACGAACACATCCTGCAGCTTGCGGGTGCCGCCGTGCGTCACGACGCGGTCACCGGCCCGCCGCGGTCGCACGACCGGCTCGGTCGGCAGCGCGCCGACGACGATGCTGCCGAGCTCGAGCTGACCACCCGGCGGGACCGCCGCCTCGTCGGCCGGCAGCTCCGGCGGGGACCAGCCGCCGGCCACCGCGAGGCGCATCTGGCCGTCGTCCTCGACGGCCTGCTCGGTCACCACGTGCAGCTCGACGCCGGCCGCCGGCCACGCGGTCACCCCGGGCAGCCGCAACGAGCGGACCGGGGACACCGGCAGGTCACGGGCCACCAGCGCGATCCAGCCGCCGCCGCGAGTCGCGGTCACGTCCGGCAGGTCCACGGCCGAGCCGACCGAGAGCCCGGCGAGGTCGGCGACCTGCGCTGCCGTCGGCGGGTCGTCCGTGGTGCGGGCCGCGGTCACGGCAGCGCGCAGCACGCGCGCCGCCAGCGCGGGCTCGAGCGTGGCGAGCTCGTCGTCACGCACGGCCACCGCCGGCCCGAAGCGGACCAGCGCACGGTCGGTGACCTCCGCCGCGAGCCGGTCCAGCGCGGCGGAGTCGGCGCGCGCGAGGTCTGCGAGCCGGGCGATGGTCGCCACGGGGTCGCCGCCGAACTCCTGCAGCAGCGGCAGCAGCCGCTCCCGCACGCGCACCCGGGCGATCGCGAGGTCGGAGTTCGTGGGGTCACGGGCGATCGGCAGGCCCTCGTGCAGCACGAAGCGGGCGACGTCGTTGCGTCGCAGCCGCAGCATCGGGCGCACGAGCCCGCCGCGCATCGGTGACATCGCTGCGAGCCCCGACACCCCGGTGCCGCGCAGGATCCGCAGCAGCACCGTCTCGGCCTGGTCGTCGGCGGTGTGCCCGAGCAGGATCCAGCCGGCACCCACCTCCGCCGCCTGCCGACGCAGCGCTGCGTAGCGGTGCGCCCGCGCGGACGCCTCCATGCCCCCGTCGCCGCTGACGTGGACCTCGCTGACCACCACGTCCACGCCGAGCCACGACCCGTGCGCCTCCACGACCCGCGCGTCGGGCGCGTCGTCGCGCAGGCCGTGCCGCACGTGCCCGAGCGTGAGGCGCAGGTCCGGGCGCGCCTCGGCGGTCAGGAACGACAGCGCCGCCGAGTCACGACCGCCCGAGGACGCGATCAGCACCGCAGCCTTCGCCGGCAGCGGCCGCAGCACCCGGCGCACCTCGTCGACCAGCGCGCCTCGTGTGCGCCCCTCCTGCAGCGGTCCGCTGGAGGGCCACGGGCCGGTCCGGGCCAGGTCCGCGGCCGAGGGGTACGTGATGGGCGGTGCGGCCGGTGGCGTCACCGGCGGCGTCGGAGGTGCGTCCGCTGGGACCGGCTCGGGGGCGGGCTCGTCGGCTGCCTCGCCGAGCTCGAGCTCGAGGCCGACGTCCAGGTCCAGACCGAGGTCGAGGTCGAGGTCGAACGAGGCCATCGTCGGGCGACCGTCGCGGTCCGGCCGCGGGCGACGCGCGCCCGGGCTCATGGTCGGATCCGGACGACGCTCATACCGCGACGCGGTCCAGCCAGCTGGCCGGATCCGTGATCTCGGAGGGGCGCGGCAGCGAGGCCGGTCCCGCGAACACGCGGTTGAGCCCCTCCACGCCGGTCGAGTCGACGACCTGGCGGACGAACGCCTCACCCTGCGTGTACTGACGCTGCTTGCGGGCCAGACCGCCGACCGTGCGCAGCACCTTGGCGGCGAGGTCGTCGCTGCGCTGGGCCATCGCCGACTCGACGCCGTCCGGGTCGCCCACCACGCCCTGGGCAGCGAGCCGCATCGTGGCGTTGCCGTGCCCCTCGAGCAGGCTCATCAGGGCCTGCGCATCGTCGAGGGTCGCGGCCTGCGCCGGCGTCAGCAGCGCCCCGATGACCGCCTCGACGCCGCCACCGCGCAGCGCGTCCACGATGCCGCGTGGCAGCCGGGTGATCAGCCGGGCCAGCGCGGCGGCGTCCGGGCGGCTCTCGGCGACGTACGCGGCCACCAGGCTGCGCAGGTGTGGCCCGAGCCACGGGACCGCGTCGAACTGCAGCCGATGCGCGACCTCGTGCAGCAGCACCGTGCGGCGCAGGTCGTCCGCGAGCGCCGGGGAGCGCCCGGCGAGGTCCAGCACGTTCGGCCCCACCACGATCAGCTGACCGGGCCCCTCCCCCGAGAGCGGCAGCACGAACTGCCCGAGCACCCGGGTCGAGAGCAGCCCCAGCAGCGTGCCCAGCTGCGCGCCCACCAGCTGCGGGGCACCGAGCACCGGCTGCGTGCGCAGGCCCGTGCCGATCTGCTCGACCACGCCGCTGAGCACGCCGAGGTTCGCCTCGACCCAGCCCATGCGGCCGACGACCCGCGCCTCCGTGGGAGGCAGGTCAGCGCCGAGCAGCGTCCAGCGTCGAGCCGCGAGATCGATCTCGGGCAGCTCGGCCGCGACCTGGCGTCGCAGCGCGCTGGCGTCGCCGGCGTCCGTGGACGTCGCGGGGAGGACGAGCCGAGCGGCAGCGCGCGCGGCGCGCAGGTCGATCAGCGGCGTCCCCACCATGCTCAGGACTTGGTGGTCCGCGCAGGCCGCGAGACGCGCAGGTAGTACATCGCACCGATGTAGACCAGAGCGACCAGGAAGGCCGCGAGCAGCACCTTGCCGGCGCGCCAGGTCCAGTTCGCCTCGTACGGAGCGGGAGCGAACTCGTTCTCCTCGTTGTCCGCGTCCATCGGGTCCAGCCCGGAGGTGGAGCCGTGGCCCTCCGCGGCCAGCACGACCGCGGTCTCGGCACCGACGGCCGCAACGGCCGTCATCGGCAGCAGCAGCGCGGTGCTGAGCATCGCGGCGGACAGGATCGTCGCCAGTCGACGGCGCATGTCGGGTGGCCTTCCGTGCAGGCGTGAGGTCAGGTCGCGGGGTGTACGGCCCATCGGGCGCGCACGCGTGACCGCAGAGCGGTCACGGGCCGGGAGCCTACCCGTCCGGCTGGGCGGCCGGCCGCGCAGCCC
>JBFGFG010000027.1:0-13178 GCA_041579655.1 Nitriliruptoraceae bacterium | reverse complement strand
GGTCATGTCGGCCGTGTCGAAGTCACCGCCGCCGGCGATCTCGAGCACGATGTCCTCGCCGGGCGCGGTGCCCGGGGTGATCTGCTCGCGGGTGCTGAGGTCGCTCACGACTCGTCCCCTTCGGTCTTGAAGGCGTCCGGGTCGCCCTGCGGGACGTCCGCCTCGGTGGAGTCGCCACCGACCGGGCCGTCGGCCGCGATCTCGGCGGCCTTGTCGGCGCGGGCCTGGGCGGCCTCGGCGCGGACATCCTCGGCATCACGCATCTCGGTGGTGTCCACCGCGGGCGTCTCGTCGGCTGCGGCGAGCGCAGCGGCCTTCTCGGCGAGCGCCTCGGCCTCGACGGCCTCGGCGTCGTCCTGCAGCAGGTCCGGGTTGGAGGCGCGCGCCTGGGCAGCCATCGCCTCGTCGAGCGGCATCGGGCCGACGGCCTCGCCGATCCCGACCTCCTTGACGATGACGTTGCCGTCCTCGTCGAGCTCGGCCGGCTCCTTGACGCCGGGCCACGGCTTCGCCTCGCGGGTGGCGAGGTGGAAGTCCTTGCGCAGCGGCCAGCCCTCGAACGCCTCGTCGCACAGGATGCGCGGGGCGAGGTGGTCGTTGCCGGTGAACACGATGCCGTACATGTCCCAGGCCTCGCGCTCGTGGAACATCGCGCCGATGAACACGTCGGTGACCGTGGGGCAGGTGGGCTCCTCGCGGCCGCCGGCGCACCGGGTGCGCAGCACGACGCGGGCGCCGGTCTCGACCGAGTACAGGATCGCCTGCACGTCGAAGCCGTCCTCGCGGGCGTCGACGCCGTACAGGCAGTCGAACATGGTGAAGGCGAGCCGCGGCTCCTCCTTCAGCAGGCGGGTGGCCTGGTTCCAGACGCCGTTGGTCAGCTCGACCGTCAGGGTGTGGAACTCGTCCACGACGGCGACGACGCCGTCACCGAGGCGCTTGCGCAGCCACGCGACGAGCTCGTCGTTGGAAAGGGCGTCCGCGGCGCGGACCAGGGAGGTGACCATCAGACAGCTCCCTCGGAAGCCGATGTCATCGCCTCGTCGGCCGCACGCTCGGTCAGCGCCATCGGGGCGTCCTGCCCGAGGACGATCGGACGGCGCTCGGCCATCCGGTCCTTCAGCGACTCGTTCTGGATGCGGTCCTGCAGGGCGATGATGCCGTCGAGCAGCGCCTCGGGCCGCGGCGGGCAGCCGGGGACGTAGACGTCGACGGGGATGATCTGGTCGACGCCCTTGGTGACCGAGTAGCTGTCCCAGTACGGACCGCCGCAGTTGGCGCAGGAGCCGAACGAGATGACGTACTTCGGCTCGGGCATCTCGTCGTACAGACGCTTGACGGCCGGAGCCATCTTGTCGGTGAGCGTCCCCGAGATGATCATCAGGTCAGCCTGACGAGGCCCGTGGGCGAACGGGATGACGCCCAGACGGATGAAGTCGTGGCGGGCCGTGGAGGCAGCGATGAACTCGATCGCGCAGCACGCGAGTCCGAAGTTGAAGCACCACAGCGAGTACTTGCGACCCCAGTTGAAGACGAACTTCATCGGCTTCGGGAGGTCGACCTGGTCCATCACTCCCATACGAGCACCTTCTTCCGCCATGCGTAGACGAGGCCAACCGCGAGGACCGCGATGAAGACCAGCATCTCGACGAGCGCGAACATCGGTGTGACGACCGAGTTCTCGTCGAGTCCCCCGAGGATGACCGCCCAGGGGAACAGGAACACCGACTCGACGTCGAAGATCACGAAGAGGAACGCGAAGACGTAGTAGCGGATGTTCATCTGCGCCCACCCCGTCCCCTCGGAGTCGACGCCGCACTCGTACGTGGTCAGCTTCGCGGAGTGGGGAAGGCTCGGCCGCATGACGCGGTTCACCAACATCACCAGCGCGTAGAAGCCGATGCAGACCAGCGCGACAACGGCGAAGGTCCCGTACTGCTCGTAGAACGTCACGAGGCGGGCTCCTTGTGCTGTTCGGGGCGGGCGGAGGGGGGAACCTGCGACGGCCTGCCGACCGTTGAGGTGGCGGCGCGGTCGTGCAGGTCGTGCGGTCGGTGGTGCCCCTGCTGGATGCCGTGCGCAGCAGCGCACAGCCGAGCCGAGGCCGACCGGTGGCGGATGCTAGCGGGTCAGGTGGTGGCCACCCCAACGTGACGGCGCCCAGTGCCCGGCCAAGCGGCCACGGTTTGCGGTCCGGCCGACGATGCGCTCACGGCAGGTGTGCCAGCACCCCTTCGTCGAGCGGCAGCACGCCGTCCCGCGAGAGGTTCCAGACGCCGCCGCTGCCCTCGCTGCGCCACCCCCCGGCACCCTCCTGGCCCGGGTGCACCAGCGCGGTGTCCTCGTCCACGCCGACCACGGTCCAGCCGTCCGGGGCGTGCGCGCCGATGCGGTCCGCGCCGCCCACCCGCATGCGTCCGAAGCGGTCGAAATGCGGCAGCAGACCCAGCTCCGGCAGCAGCCCGAGCCCGGTCCCCCAGCGTCCGCCGGGGCGCAGGAACGGCGGCCAGCCGGACGCGATCGACATCGCGCCGGCGCTGCAGCCCGCCAGCGCCATCCCCTCGTGCCAGCGCTCCACGACGATGTCCAGCACCGGGGTGTCGCGCAGCGTGTCGGTGAGGTGGTCCGGCTTGCCGCCCGAGAGGTAGACCAGCCCGGCGAGCTCGAGGCTGGCGCAGTGCGTCAGGCTGGCCGCGTCGTGGCGGTCACGGACGTCCACCTCCACGACCTCGGCGTCGAGCGCCGCGTAGTGCACGTGCGCGAGCTCCAGCCACCGGCGCACCACGGTGTCGCCGTCCGGCGCCGCAGCGGTGGGCACCACGGCCACGACGCGGTCGAAGCCAGCAGCCTCGGCGAGGTCCAGCAGCGCAGCGTCGGTCGCGGCCATCGCAGGCGTGAACTCGCCGCTGCCGACCAACGCGAGGGGGCCCGACATCAGCCGACGCGGTCCACGGCGTACTCCGCGAGGCGCGTGAGCGCCTTGACCACCGGCCGGTCACCGAACAGACCCAGCTGCTCGACGGCCGTCTCGACGTAGTCGCCAGCGACGCCGCGGGCCCGCTCCATCGCGTCGGAGCCGCGCAGCAGCTCCAGCGCGCGGGCGACCTGCTCGGGCGTGAGCTCCGGGCCGATCTCGACCAGCTTCGTGAGCTCGCCGTCGGTGTCGTCGTCCAGCGCGAACAGCACCGGCAGCGTGCGCACGCCCTCGAGCAGGTCGGTGCCCGGCGTCTTGCCGGAGTCCTCGTGCTCGGAGGAGATGTCCAGCAGGTCGTCGGAGAGCTGGAAGGCCAGCCCGGCGTTCCATCCGTACGTGGTGGCCGCCTCGACCTCCTCGTCGGAGCAGCCGCTGAGCAGCGCACCGAGCCGGCAGGAGGACGCGATCAACGAGGCGGTCTTGCCGCCGATGACGCGCAGGTAGTGCTCGACCGTGGCGTCGAGCTGGGGCACGTCCGGCGGCAGCGCGCCGAAGGAGCCCTGCACCTCCATGATCTGACCCTCGCACAGCTGCGCGATGGTCTGCGCCATGATCCGGGTGACCTCGACGCCGAGGTCGGCGGAGAGCTCGGACGCGCGGGCGAACAGGTAGTCGCCGGTCAGGATCGAGACGGTGTTGTCCCAGCGCAGGTTCGCGCTCGGGGTGCCGCGCCGGGCGGTCGCCTCGTCGATGACGTCGTCGTGGTACAGCGTCGCGAGGTGCACGAGCTCGACGATCACGCCGGCCTCGGCGATCGCGTCGCCGCGGGTGTCGCCGAGGTGGCTGCTCAGCGCGACCATCATCGGGCGGAAGCGCTTGCCGCCGGCGTCCATGAGGTACCGCGCCGCCTGCTGCATGAAGGCGTGGCTGGACGCGACCTGGCCGCGCAGCCGCTCCTCGACCACGGCGAGGGTCTCGGCGATGGGCAGCCCGTGGGCCTCGAGCTCGTCGAGGACGGGCTGCGGGACCGCGAGCTGCGCGGTGGGGACGGTCACGACGGGGCTCCTACTGCGCGATCTGGGATGCGCGCGTGGCGAAGTCGAGCACGGTCTCGGGCAGGATGCCGAGCACACCGACGGCGGCGGCAGCCAGCGTCAGCGACAGCGACAGGCCGTCGGACGGCAGCAGCTCCACGGCGCCCTCGACGGGCTCCTCGAGGAACATCGCACCGATGACCCGCAGGTAGAAGAACGCGGCGATGACGCTCGACAGCACGCCCAGCAGCACCAGCCACTCGAAGCCGGCACCGACGCCCGCCTGGAACACGGCGAGCTTCCCGGCGAAGCCGGCGGTCGGCGGGATGCCGGCCAGCGACAGCAGCGCGACGCTCAGCACGCCGGCGAGGATCGGTGAGGTGCGACCCAGCCCGCGCAGGGTGCTGAGGGTCACCTCACCGCGACGCTGCCGCTCGATCGCGATGACCACGCCGAAGGCGGCCAGCGTCGAGACGGCGTAGGTCAGCAGGTACCACAGCGTCGAGGACACGCCGGCGTCGCCACCGGCCACGACGCCGATCAGCGCGTAGCCGGCGTGTGCGACGGAGGAGTAGGCCAGGATGCGCTTGACGTCGTGCTGCACGATCGCCGCGACGGCGCCGTACAGCATCGTGGCAGCAGCGGCCACGGCGACCAGCGGGACCCACAGGTCCGACAGCGGCGCGAACGTCAGCAGGTACAGACGCAGCACGAGCGCGAACCCGGCGGCCTTCGTGCCGGCCGCCATGAAGGCGGTGATGTTGGTCGGCGCGCCCTGGTAGACGTCGGGCGTCCACAGGTGGAACGGGACGGCGGCGATCTTGAAGCCGACGCCGACGGTGACCAGGCCCATGCCGATGGCGCTGATCGCGACCGGCGTGCCGGCCAGCTGCAGGCGCAGCGCCATCGTCGGCAGGTCGAGCGTGCCGGTGGCGACGTACAGCAGCGCCACGCCGTAGAGCAGGATCGCCGAGGCGACCGCACCCATGACGAAGTACTTCAGCGCAGCCTCCTGCGAGCGGCGGTCGCGACGGGCGATGCCGGCCAGGACGTACAGAGCGATCGACAGGATCTCGAGCGCGATGAACATCGTGATCATGTCGTTGGCCGCACCGAGCGCCATCATGCCGACGGCGGACAGCAGCAGCAGCGGCTCGACCTCAGCGCGGGCGATGTTGCGGTCGCGCAGGTAGCCGTAGCCCATCGGGATCACGAGCACCAGGGTGACCAGCACGGTGAGGCGCGTCAGCACGGCGATGCCGTCGAGCGCGACGGAGCCACCGGCGGTCACCAGCGGGGTGGCGAGGCCACCCGGGCTGAACAGCACGGTGCCGAGCTGCCACACGGTCAGCGCGAGCGCCGCAGCCGTGCCGGCGCCGGCGATCCACGGACCGATGAGGCGCGGGGTGCCGGCGAGGCCGACGGGGATCGCGACGATGGCGATCCCGAGCGCGACGAGCACGCCGCCGAGGAAGGGGTCGCCCTGGATGCCGTTGGACTCCACGACCGCACCGGCGGCGTCGAGCGCCACGCCGGCGCCGTCACCGAGCACGGTCAGCAGCACGCCGACGACGAGCACGCCGACGCCGCAGACACCCGCGACCAGCGCGCGCATGCGACCGGCCACCAGCAGCAGCAGCAGGATCATCACGGTCGCCGAGAGCACGAGCTCGGGGGCGAACGCGGACCAGGCGAGGTCGATCGGGCCGCTGGGTGCGGTCACGTCGACGATGGTTGCGAGCAGGTTCATCTCGTCCTCACTCGCTCTGCGCGGTGTCGCCGACGGCGGCCGGGGCTGCGGCGACGCCGGCCTCGGAGAGCACGCGGGCGACCGACGGCTCGACGGTGTCGAACAGGGGCTTGGGGAACACGCCGATGGCGACGATCAGCACGACCAGCGGAGCCAGCACACCGATCTCGCGGGCGTGCAGGTCGGGGGTGTTGCGGTTGTCGTCGGTCAGCAGCGGACCGTGGAACATCCGCTGGTAGGCCCACAGCAGGTACAGCGCGGCGAGCACGGCACCGAACGCGGACAGCACACCTGCCCACGGCGCGGCCTGGTAGGTGCCGAGCAGGATCGGGAACTCACCGACGAAGCCGTTGAGGCCCGGCAGCGCGAGCGACGACATCGACACCAGCAGCCACAGCCCGGCCATCACCGGCACGGACTTCGCGAGGCCGCCGAAGTCGGCGATCATGCGGGTGTGGCGACGCTCGTACAGGAAGCCGATGAGCAGGAACAGCGCGCCGGTCGACAGACCGTGGTTGACCATCTGCACCACCGCCGCCGAGGTCGCGGTCGCGTTCAGCGCGAACGTGCCCAGCACGACGAAGCCCATGTGGCTCACCGACGAGTACGCGATCAGCTTCTTGATGTCCTTCTGGACCAGCGCGACGACGGCGCCGTACAGCACGCCGATCACCGACAGCGCCAGGATCCAGGGCACGAACTCCTGCGTCGCCTCGGGGAACAGCGGCAGGCAGTAGCGCAGCAGACCGAACCCACCCATCTTCAGCAGGATGGCCGCCAGGAACACCGAGCCGCCGGTCGGCGCCTCGGTGTGCGCGTCGGGCAGCCAGGTGTGCACCGGGAAGATCGGCACCTTCACCGCGAAGGCGACGAAGAACGCCAGGAACAGCCAGCGCTGCGTCTCGACCGGGATGTCCAGCGCCAGCACGGAGCTGTAGGCGAAGCTGCCCGCGCCGCTGGTGGCCGTCAGCGCGTACAGCGACAGGATCGCGACCAGCATCAGCAGGCCGCCGAACAGCGTGTAGAGGAAGAACTTCACCGCGGCGTAGCGACGGTTGGCGCCACCCCAGATCCCGATGATCATGTACATCGGGATGAGGCTGGCCTCGAAGAACACGTAGAACGCCAGCAGGTCCGTGGCGAGGAACACACCGAGCACGGTGGCCTCGAGCGCCAGGAACGCGGCGAGGTAGCCACGCGGCCGGTCGGACACGTCCCACGAGGAGATCAGCACCAGCGGCGTGATCAGCGTGGTCAGCAGCACCAGCACGAGGCTGATGCCGTCCACGCCGAGGCTGAAGGTCGCGCCGATGGAGCTGATCCACGGCAGCACCTGCACCAGCTGGATGGATGGGTTGCTGACGTCGAACTGCACCGCGATCGCGACCGAGACGATGAACGTCAGCACCGAGGTGCCGATCGCCACGGTGCGCGCCGAGCGCGTGTCCTGCGTGATCAGGCCGATCAGCGTCGCCCCGAGCAGGGGCAGCGCCACCACCAGCAGCAGCAGGTTGTAGGACGTGATGTCGAGGAAGTCGAAGGACACGCTCACACCACCTGGGCGAGGAGGATCGCGAGCACCACGACGGCGCCGACGATCATGGAGCCGACGTACGACCGGGTGACACCGGTCTGTGCGCGGCGGGCGACCGACCCGACACCGCGGGCCGAGGCCCCGGCGCCGTTGACGATGCCGTCGATGACGGTGCGGTCGAACCACGCGGCGCCGTCGGCGACCACGCCCCCGAACCGCACGAAGATCGTTTCGTACAGCTCGTCGACGAAGAACTTCCGCTCGAGCAGCTCGGCCGGCAGGCCGCTGATGACCTCGGCGCCGCGACCCGCGCTGACGTCACGACGGACGTAGGCGAAGAACGCGCCGAGGATGCCGAGCCCGGCCGCGACCAGCGACAGCGCGATGAGCGCCGGCTCGGTGAGCGGGCCGTGCTCGAAGTACTCGCGCTGCGAGAGCGCGGTGACGGGCTCGAGCCACGTGTAGAACAGACCGTGGTGGGTGAAGTTCAGCAGCCCGGCGCCGGCGGACATCACCGCCAGCACGATCAGCGGGAACGTCATCGTCGACTCGGACTCGTGCGGGTGCAGCGTGGTCTCGCCGTGCCCGTGCGGGTCCACCACCGTCTCGCCCTCGGTCCAGCGGGGCTCGCCGAGGAAGATCAGGAAGAACCAGCGGCTCATGTAGAACGCCGTGATCATCGCGGTCGCGAGACCGACCGCCCACACGCCGGTGAAGCCGTGCTCGTAGGCGGTGGTCAGGATCTGGTCCTTGGAGAAGAACCCGGCGAACGGGAACACACCAGAGATGGCCAGCCACGCGATCGCCGAGGTGGCGAACGTGATCGGCATCACCTTGCGCACCCCGCCCATGCGCCAGATGTCGGTGCGGTTGGCGAAGGCGTGCATCACCGAGCCGGCGGCGAGGAACAGCAGGCCCTTGAAGAAGGCGTGCGTGAACAGGTGGAAGATGCCCTCGGAGAACCCGCCGGTGCCGACGCCGATGAACATGTAGCCCAGCTGCGAGACCGTGGAGTAGGCGAGGATCTTCTTGTAGTCGTCCTGGCGCAGCGCGATCAGCGCGGCCATCAGCGCCGTGCCGGCACCGATCCAGCTGATGAGCACCATCAGGTCGAGGCTCTCCACCAGCACCGGCGCCATGCGCACGGTGAGGTAGACGCCGGCGGTGACCATCGTCGCGGCGTGGATCAGGGCCGACACGGGGGTCGGGCCTGCCATCGCGTCCGGCAGCCACACGTACAGCGGGATCTGCGCGGACTTCGCGACCGCGCCGCCGAGCAGCAGGATGCCGAGGATGAAGGCCTGGTCGCTGGAGAGCACCGTGTGGGCGCGCTCGAGGATGCCGTTCTCGCCGACGAAGTCCAGCGTGCCGAACTTCTGGAACGCGTAGAACATCGCGACCATGAAGCTGACGTCGCCGATGCGGTTGGTGATGAACGCCTTCTTGGCGGCCACCGCGTTGTGCATGTCCTCGAACCAGAACCCGATGAGCAGGTAGGACGACAGACCGACGAGCTCCCAGCCGAGGAACAGCCCCAGCAGGTTGCTGCCGAGCACCAGCATCAGCATCGAGAACAGGAACAGGTTCAGGTAGGCGAAGAAGCGCTCGTAGCGCTCGTCGCCGTACATGTAGCCCAGCGAGTAGACGTGCACGAGCGTGCCGACGCCGGTCACGACCAGCAGCAGCGTCGCGGTGAGCTGGTCGATGAGGAAGTCGAGGCTGACGGTGAAGCCGCCGACGTCGATCCAGTCGAACACGTCCACGAGGTAGGCGCCGGGCTCGGCGCGCAGCGCGAGGAACACGCCGACCGACAGCAGGAACGACGCCGTGGACATCGCGATGGCGACGTAGGCGGCGGTCTCCTTGAGGGTGGAGCGCAGCAGCAGCACGAGCGCGAAGCCCAGCAGCGGTAGCAGCGGGATGAGCCACGCGAGGGCGAGGACGCCGCTCTCAGCAACGAGCACCTCGTTGAGGTGCACGGACTCGGCGGCCTGGGCGGCCAGCAGGATGGTCGACATCAGAAGATCACCCTCTCAGCAGCTGCGGCGCGTCGACGTCGAGCGTCCCGCGTCGGAAGAACATGTTCACGATCAGGGCGAGCCCGACCACGACCTCGGCGGCGGCGACGACGATCACGAAGAACACGAACACCTGACCGTCAGCACCTCCCCACTGTCGGGCGGCGGCTGCGAACGTGAGGTTCACGGAGTTCAGCATCAGCTCGACGCACATGAACAGCACGATGGCGTTGCGGCGCAGCAGCACGCCGGTCAGACCTGTGCAGAACATCAGCGCCGCGATGACGAAGTAGTAACCGATGGGCATCAGCTGTCCTCGTCGGTCGGGCTGTCCGCGGACTGGCCCGGGTCTGGCAGCAGGGAGTGGTCGTGACCGGTGTGGTCACCGTGGCCGTAGCCGTCGTGGTGGTGGTCCTCGACCGGCGTGGAGTCGTCGCCGAGCATCTCGTCGAGGGGTGTGCCCTCGGCGACGACGGCGGCGGTGGCCGCGGCGCGTGACGCGGTGATCTCGGCCAGCGCGCGCTCGGCCTCGTGGTCCACCACGTCCTCGTCGCTGATGGCGGGGTCCTTGCGACGACCGAGCACGAGCGCGCCCAGCGTCGCGACCACCAGCAGCAGCGCCGAGAGCTCGAACGCGTAGGTCCAGCGCGTGAACAGCCGCTCGCCGACCAGGGTCACCGAGTCGCTCTCGCCGGCGATCTGCTCGTCGAGGCCGATGCAGCTCAGCTCGGTGCCGTCACCCTCGACCGCGAGCGAGCCGCAGGCCGAGGCGTCGGTGAGTGAGTCCGCCCCGAGCACCGCGAGCAGGCCGCCCGCGAGCAGCACGCCCACGAGCACGGCGCCGACGGTGCGGGTGGTGTTCTTGGTGCCGAGCAGGTCGTCGCGCGACACGCCGAGCAGCATGATCACGAACAGGAACAGCACCACGATGGCGCCGGCGTACACGATCACCTGCACGATGGAGAGGAACGACGACTGCAGGCCGAGGTACAGCCCGGCGATGCAGAGGAGGTTCAGCACCAGCATCAGCGCGGCGTGGACGATGTTGCGCATCGTCACCATCGCGATGCCGGACCCGAGCGCGATCGAGGCGAAGACCCAGAAGAGGATCACCTCGGCCCCGCCGCCGGTCGCGGCGTCGCTGGTGACCTGAGCCAGAAGCTGCATCAGGTGTCCTTCTCGGTGTCGACCAGACCGCCGACGACGCTCTTGGCGCGTGCGGACGGACGGTGCGTGGCGGCGAGGTAGTCACCCGAGCGACGGCCCGGGGGTGTCACGGCGAGACCGCCGTAGTAGTTCCAGCCGCGGTCGGTGACGGCCCGGTCGGTCTGGGGGGTCGGCGCGCCGCCGCTGGGCACCGGGACGAGCAGGTCGTCCTTGGTGTAGATCAGCTTCTCGTGCGTGTCCGCGGCGAGCTCGTAGTCGTGCGTCATCGTCAGCGCGCGGGTCGGGCACGCCTCGATGCACAGGCCGCAGAGGATGCAGCGGTTGTAGTTGACCTGGTAGTCGTCGGCGAAGCGCTCGCCCGGCGAGAACCGGTCTTCCTCGGTGTTCATCGCGCCCTGGACGTAGATCGCGTCCGCCGGGCACGCCCACGCGCACAGCTCGCAGCCGATGCACTTCTCGAGCCCGTCCGCGTAGCGGTTGAGCTGGTGGCGACCGTGGAAGCGGGGCGCGACGGGGCGCGGCTTCTCGGGGTACTGGGTGCCCGCGTACGCCTCGCGGACGTTGGACGGCTTCATGTGCTTGAGCGGGATCGAGAAGCCCTGCCCGATCACGGTGAACTTCAGGAACAGGCCGACACCGAGCGGCAGGCCGGCGGCGAACGCCAGCTGACCGCCCCACGCCTGACCGGCGAGCGCGGCGACGACGCCGACCAGCGTCAGCACCGCCAGACCGGCGATGATCATCAGACCCTTCATGCGTCCACCTCCATGGTGGCGATGCGGCTGTCGGACTCGTCGGACGGGGCCGTGGCCTCGTCGCGCAGGGTCAGACCGGCCGGCTGCTGCTCGGAGGTCATGATCCGGTTCACGGTGGCGAGCACCACGCCGACGAAGAACACGGTGATGCCCAGCGCCAGCCAGCCGCCCCATGCGAGCTCGTCACGGGCGACCACGATCACGGCCGTGGCCATCGCCCAGACCAGCCCGATCGGGATGAGCACCTTCCACCCCAGCACCAGCAGGCGGTCGTACTTCATGCGCGGCAGCGCGCCGCGCAGAAGGATGAACAGGAAGATGAAGAAGCTGATCTTCAGCATGAACCACACGACGCCGAGCAGGCCGGCGACGAGGCCGGTGGTGCCGAACGTCGGACCGAGCGGACCGCCGAAGAACAGCGTGACCATGATCGCCGACATCGTGACGACGTTCATGAACTCGGCGAGCATGAACATGCCGAAGCGCATGCCGGAGTACTCGGTGGTGAAGCCGGCGACGAGCTCGCCCTCGGCCTCGGCGAGGTCGAACGGCGGACGACCGGCCTCGGCGACCATGCCGACGAGGAACACGGCGAACGCCGGGAACAGCGGCACGACGAACCAGTTCGGCATGCCGGTCAGCACGCCCTCACCGGCCTGCGCGGCGACGATGTCGCTCACGCGCAGCGAGCCGGTGTAGATGAACACGCTGGCCACGGCCAGGCCCTGGGCGATCTCGTAGGAGATCATCTGCGCGGTCGAGCGCACGCCACCCATCAGCGGGTACGGCGACTGCGACGCCCAGCCGGCGAGCACGATGCCGTAGACGTGCAGCGAGCCCATCGCGAGGAACCACAGCACGCCGACGTTGAGGTCCGCGGCCTGCAGCGCGAAGGTCTCGCCGAACACGGTGACCTCACCGCCGAACGGGATCACGGCGACGGACAGGAAGCCGACCACGACGGTCAGCAGGGGCGCGAGGGTGTAGACGAAGCGGTCCACCATGCCCGGGGTGACGTCCTCCTTGAAGAACATCTTCAGGCCGTCGACCAGGGTCTGGCCCATGCCGAACGGGCCGACGCGGTTGGGGCCGACGCGGTCCGCCATCAGCGACACGATGCGACGCTCGGCCCAGATCAGCAGGGCCGTTGCCAGCAGGAAGATCGTGAACGCCAGCAGCGACCGCGTCATGTGGACCCAGAACGGGAGCTCGGTCATGCGGTGACCTCCTCAGCGACGTCGGCGGCGGCCAGCGTGACGGCGCCGCCCTTGCGTGCGGCCATCAGCTCGCGGCCCGGCGTCGCGGTGGAGTTCGACGGCACGAACACCGACCCTGCCACGATGTCGGACTCGACGCGCAGCGGCAGCGTCACGTCGACCTTCTTGATCGAGACGGTGACCAGCTGCCCGTCCTGCAGACCGCGGGCCTCGGCGTCCTCGGTGGAGAGCGCGACGTACGGCGCGGGCGCGGTGGCCAGCAGGTCCGTGGCGCCCTCGAGCATCGGGTCGTCGTCCAGCAGCATGCGGTGGGTCACCAGCCGCAGCTCGTCGCCCTTCACCGCCAGCGCCTCGGGCGTGGGCACGGTCGGCCATGCGTGGGCGGTGCCCCGCATCGCCAGCGCGTCCTGCTCGGCGCGGATGGCCTCGAGGTCGTCCAGACCGAGGTCGGCGCCGATGAACCCGGCGAGCGCCGAGGCGAGCTCCCAGTCGTCGCGCACCAGCTTCGGGCCGTCGACGGCCTTGCTGAAGCGGCTCGGGCGGCCTTCCCAGTCGGTGTGGGTGCCGGCGCGCTCCTGGCTCGCGGTGACCGGCAGCACGACCGTGGCGACCTCAGCCAGCTCGGGCGAGATCGACAGGTCCTGCACGATGATCGTGCCGACCTTCTTCAGCGCCTTGCGGGCGAGCTCCGGGGAGGTCGAGTCGCGGACCGGGTCGATGCCGACCAGGTGCAGCACGTCCACGTCGCCCTTCGAGCACCGGGTGAGGATCTCCTCGAGGTCGTCGCCG
>JBFGFG010000026.1:0-13181 GCA_041579655.1 Nitriliruptoraceae bacterium | reverse complement strand
CCGATCTCGACACGCGCCGCGCGGGCAGCGGCGAGTCCATCACCGTCGTGGGCGCCACCGAGCACAACCTGCGCGAGATCGACGTCTCGTTCCCGCTGGGCACGTTCACCGCCGTGACCGGGGTGTCCGGATCCGGCAAGTCCAGCCTCGTCAACAGCATCCTGTCGACCGCCCTGATGCGTCACGTCTACTCGTCGAAGGCGGCGCCGGGTCGGCACCGCCGCATCGAGGGGCTCGAGCACGTGGACAAGGCGGTGGTCGTCGATCAGTCGCCGATCGGCCGCACGCCGCGCTCGAACCAGGCGACCTACACCGGCGTGTTCGACCACATCCGCAAGCTGTTCGCCCAGACGCAGGAGGCGAAGGTCCGCGGCTACCAGCCGGGTCGCTTCTCGTTCAACGTCAAGGGCGGCCGCTGCGAGGCGTGCAAGGGCGACGGCACCATCAAGATCGAGATGCACTTCCTGCCGGACGTGTACGTCCCGTGCGAGGTCTGCAAGGGGGCGAGGTACGACCGCGAGACGCTCGAGGTCCACTACAAGGGCGCCTCGATCGCCGACGTGCTGGACATGACGGTCGAGGAGGCGCTGGAGTTCTTCACCAACATCCCGACGATCCGGGGGCACATGGAGACCCTCGCGGACGTCGGACTCACCTATGTTCGTCTCGGTCAGGCGGCCACGACGTTGTCCGGCGGCGAGGCGCAGCGCGTGAAGCTGGCGTCCGAGCTGCGCAAGCGGGCGACCGGCCAGACCGTCTACATCCTCGACGAGCCCACCACGGGCCTGCACTTCGAGGACGTCCGCAAGCTGCTCGAGGTGCTCCACCGGTTGGTGGACAAGGGGAACACGGTGATCGTGATCGAGCACAACCTCGACGTCATCAAGACGGCCGACCACGTCATCGACCTGGGCCCCGAGGGCGGCGACGGCGGCGGCATGGTGGTCGCCACCGGCACCCCCGAGCAGATCGGCGAGGCGTCCGGCTCCTACACCGGCAAGTTCCTGCGGGAGCTGCTGCCGTGAGCGGACCGGTGCGCGTGCTGGTGCTGCAGTGGGCCCACAGCGGTCGCGCCCACGAGCTGGCCGAGGTGGAGGACGTGCTGTCGCAGCTCGCCGTGACGCACGGCGCCACGCTGGTGCGCGAGCGCGGCGCGACGTTCCGCGCCTCGTCGGCCGAGCTGCCGCCGGACGAGGTCCACATCCTGGAGTTCCCCGACGAGGCCAGCGTGGACGCGTACGTGGACGACCCTCTGCGCGCCCCGTGGGCCGTCCGGCTCGGTGACGTGCTCGCACGCACGCTGGTGATCCGGCTGGACCCCTGGGACGCGTGAGCAGCTCGAGGCAGGTGATGTGGCCATGCGTGTCGAATCACCCCACACGTACACACACCTGCCCCGGAGCCGCCATGCGCGTCCATGCCCCCGTCATCCTGTCCGTCGTCGCGCTCGCGGCCATCGCCGCCGGCCCGGTGACCGGTGCCGACACGGGCGGTGCGGACGCAGACGCCCCGGCGCCGCTGGTGTGCGCCGAGTCCGCGTACGCGCCTCCGCTGGCCCTCGATGGCTTCAGCGGGCTGGTCACCGCGCCCAACGGCTTCACGGACTCGGCGAGCACGGACCTCTACTTCACCGTCGACCTCGGCCCCGACGCGTACGCGGACACCACCGGCACCATCGACGGCGAGCTCAGCTGGACCGTCGTCGCCAACGACTACGACCTCACGGTCGGTGGCAACGCGTCCGAGAACTACCAGCCGATCGACCCCGCGGTCGAGAACGCCAGCGCCTCCGTGGCGCACTGCGAGATCGTCAGCGTCTCGGCGATCGACTTCCTGGCGCCGGTCACCGTCGAGGACCTGCAGCTCGACGTCAGCGTGATCCGGACGAACTGATCGTCACGCAGAGGACCCCGCGAGCCAGCTGGTTCGCGGGGTCCTCAGCATCCGGTGGGTCGGTCAGTCGGGGCGCGCGGGTCGGTCGGATCCGAGGCCGGCGGGCTTGCGGGGCGTGATCCGCCCGAGCTCTGCGGGCAGCCGACCCGTCGTGTTGGCATCGCTCGGCGAGGTCGCGTCCCGGCGCGGGCGGTTCGGCCGCGGCTGCGTGCGCTCGTCCTCGCGACCGATCACCTGCATCGCGTCCCGACCGGGAGCCCCCGCGATCTCGGTGATCGCCACCGGCATGCGGATGCCCTCACGGTCGAACGCCATCTTCAGACGCTCGCGCATCTGGCGGTTGACGTCGAAGTTGCGCAGCGGCCGGGTGGGGATGACGAGCCGCATGCGCAGCCCGGTCGCGTCCCACGCCGTGATCCCCCAGATCTCGGGCGGGGCGATGATGTCGTCCTCCCACTCCGGGTCCTCCGCCAGCGCCCCGGCGACCCGCTGCACGATGTCGCGCGCGTGCGGGATGTCGACGTCCAGCGGCAGCGGGATCTCCAGCGTGGCCCGCGCCCAGCGCTGGGTGAGGTTGCCGACCTTGTTCATGTGCCCGTTCGGGATGTGCCACAGCACGCCGTCGAGGTCGCGCATGCTGGTGGTGCGCAGCCCGACGTTCTCGACCTCACCCACGGTGCCCTCGACGTCGATCCAGTCGCCGACGCCGTACTGGTCCTCGACGAGCATCGAGAACCCGGCCAGCAGGTCGGCGATGAGGTTCTGGGCGCCGAAGCCGAGCACGACACCGGCGAGCCCCGCCCCGGCCAGCACGGGGCCGAGGTCCATGAACTGCGCCAGCGACAGCAGCAGCGCGGCGATGCCGAGCATGATCGCGAGGCCCGAGCGGACGGCACCGGCGATGGCGTGCAGCCGCTGACGCCGACGCGTGGCCGAGCGCGGCGTGCCGCCCTCGGTGCCGAGCACGGCTGCGCGGGCGACCCGGCCGTCGATCTCCTTCTCGTAGCGCAGCTCGAAGCGTCGGATGAGCCGGACGCCGACGCGGTTCAGGAAGAACGCGCCGATGATGATCAACACGACACTGCCGGGCCGGGCCACCAGCAGCACCCCGAGCTCGGCGACCGTCTCGTTGCCGGTGACCTCGAGTAACAGCTTGCACAGCTGGCCTGTGTCGCAGCCGCTCGCGGTCATCGACGCTCCGTGCTTCGGGGGATGTGGGGTGGGGCAACACCCGGCACCGTACGGAGAACCGCAGGGTCGTGCGGGAGGTCGGATGGGACGGTCGGGTCACACCACGGGGCTACCGTGCCGGGGATGAAGAACCCGACCGCAGTCGTGCGCCCTGAGCCGGGAACCATCCCGGACGCTCCGGGGTGTTACCAGTTCAAGGACGCCCACGGCCGCGTCGTGTACGTGGGCAAGGCCAAGAGCCTGCGCAGCAGGGTGACGAGCTACTTCACCGGCTGGAACCAGCACCAGCAGCGCACCCGCGCGATGCTCGAGGCGGCGCGCACGGTCGAGTGGATCGTGGTCGACACCGAGGTCGAGGCGCTGCACCTCGAGTACACGCTGATCCAGCGCTTCAAGCCGCGCTACAACATCCGCTACACCGACGACAAGAGCTACCCGTACCTGGTGCTGACCACCTCCGAGGAGGTGCCCCGCGCCGGTGTCCGCCGCGGCAAGGTGAAGCGGGAGGACCGTCGCTTCGGGCCGTACGCGCACGCGTACGCGATCCGTGAAACGCTCGACCTGCTGCTGCGCGTGTTCCCGGTCCGGACCTGCCGTCAGGGCACCTACGACCGGGCGAACCGGCTCGGACGGCCCTGCCTGCTGTTCCACATCGACCGGTGCGCGGCGCCGTGCACGGGCGAGATCAGCATCGAGGACCACCGCGCGCTCGTCGACGACCTCGCGGCGTTCCTCGAGGGTCGCACCGTGGACGAGGTGACCGCGCGGCTCGAGACCGAGATGCAGACCGCCGCAGACCACCAGCTGTACGAGGGCGCGGCACGTCTGCGCGACCAGCTGTTCGCAGCCCGCAAGGCGCTCGAGAAGCAGCAGGTCGTGTCGAAGCGCCCTGAGGACTTCGACGCGGTGGCCGTGCACGAGGACGAGATCGAGGCCGCGGTCCAGGCGTTCTTCGTGCGGCACGGGCGGCTCGTGGGGCGCAAGGGCTGGACCGTCGACAAGGTCGACAACCTCAGCACCGAGGAGATGCTCACGCAGTTCCTGGTCCAGCTGTACGAGGAGCGCGAGGACGACGTGCCGCCGCTGGTCGTGGTCCAGACCGAGCCGGCGGACCTCTCCGACCTCGAGCTGCTGCTGGGCGACCTGCGGCGGGACGGGCCCCGTGCGATCGGCCCGGGAGCCAGCCGGACGCGGCAGCGGGTTGAGATCCGGGTGCCACAGCGCGGCGACAAGCGCGACGTGCTCGAGACGGTCGCCGACAACGCCCGGGAGGCGTTCCAGCGCAACCGCCTCAAGCGTGGGTCGGACTTCAACGCCCGCAGCCGCGCGCTCGAGGAGCTGCAGGAGGCGCTCGGGCTCGAGGACGCCCCGCTGCGAATCGAGTGCGTGGACATCTCCCACCTCGACGGCACCGAGGTCGTGGCGTCGATGGTGGTGTTCGAGGACGGCCTGCCGCGCAAGTCCGAGTACCGACGCTTCAAGCTCTCCGAGGACAAGAACGACGACTACGCCGCGATGCGCGAGGTGTTCCGCCGACGCTTCGCGCGGCTGCTCGACGAGCGTGCCAAGCCGATCGTCGATGACGCGGGCGAGGCGCGGCGCTTCGCGTACCCGCCGAACCTGGTGATCGTCGACGGAGGACCGGGCCAGCTCAACGCTGCGCTCGCGGGCGTGGCCGACGTCGTGCGCGCCAACGACGGGGACGCGGCGGCACCGGGGGAGGACGCGTTCCCGGTCGGCGAGGACGTGCTGCCGGCGGAGGCGCCCACCGGAGGGCTGCTCGACGAGGTGGCGTTCACCTCGCTGGCGAAGAAGTTCGAGGAGCTGTGGCTCCCCGGGCGCTCGTCGCCGGTGGTGCTCCCGCGCGGCTCCGAGGCGCTGTACCTGGTGCAGCGCGTGCGGGACGAGGCGCACCGCTTCGCGATCACCTACCAACGCTCGCGCCGCACGGCGTCGGTCACCCGTAGCGAGCTCGACGACATCGACGGCATCGGTCCGGCACGGCGTGCCGCGCTGCTGGAGCACTTCGGCTCGGCGGCCGGCGTCCGCACCGCCAGCGTCGAGGAGCTCGAGCGGGTGCCGGGCATCTCCCGCGTCATCGCGACGCAGGTGCTCGCGGCGCTGACCGACAGCTGAGCAGTCAGGGGCCGCCCAGCACGCCCTCGACGAACCAGTCCATCGCGTCGATCTCGTCCTGGGTGAGCGTGCTGCCGTCCGGGACGCGCAGCGCGCCGGTGCGGTCGGCCAGCGGGCCGCGGAACACGGTGGCCGTGCCGTCCCGGAACGCCGCCATCGCCTCGTCCACCGCCGCGACACCGTCTGCGGGCACGGAGGGTCCGGCCTCGGTCAGCACCAGCGGGTCGTCACCGTTGGCCACGGTGCCGACGAAGCCCTCTCGGTACGCCGACTCGGCGAACGTCCCGTCCTGCACCGTGCGCACGACGTCGATGTACAGCTCGCCCCAGGTCCACACGGCGCCCATCACCCAGGAGGCTCCCGCGACCTCGGAGCCGTCGGCGTGGTAACCCACGGCGCCGATCCCGGCGTCACGGGCGTGCTCGAGGATGGCGGTCGTGCAGTCCTGGTGCTGCGCGACGACGTCGACACCGAGCGACACCAGCGTGCGCGCCGCGGCCCGCTGCGCGTCCGGGTCGCACCAGCTGTCGGTCATCTCCAGCTGGACCGTCGCGTCGGGGACCACGCTGCGGACGCCGAGCGTGAACGCGTTGACGTTGTTGTACGAGGCCGGGATCGGGAACGCGATCACGAACCCGAGACGGCCCGTCGTGGTGACGTGCCCGGCCGCGACGCCGGCGCCGTACGAGGCCTCCGAGTGCGCGCCGAAGTAGCTGCCGAAGCTGTCGAGCTCCGTGACCGTCGGCGTGGCGCCCTGGTGGAGCACCACGACGTCCGGGTGCGCACGCGCGACCTCGAGCGCAGCGTCCCGGTGACCGAAGCTGGTCGCGAGCACCACCGTGGCGCCACGCTCGATGAGCTCCTCCATCGCCTCGACGGCGCGCTCGTCCTCCGGCACGTTCTCCGTGCGGAGCACCTCGATGTCGGGCATCGCCCGGGCGAGGACGTCAGCGCCCTCCCACACCGCCTGGTTGTAGCCGAGGTCGTCGCGCTCGCCGACGAGGATGAAGCCCACACGCATCGGTTGGTCGTCCACGGCCGTCGTGCAGCCAGCCATCACCAACATGAGCACGATCACCAGCCGAACGAGGTGGACGTGGCGCGTGGAGGAGAGCATCCTCCGAGGGTAGACAGCCCCACCACCCACGAGCGGACAACGGTCGATGAGTTCCCGGACGAGCGCCCCCGCGCGCGGGGCCGTCGTGCTCGGTGTGGTCGTGACGCTGCTCGCCACGGCCTTCGCCGGCTTCACCTCGGCTGCGCAGCGCGACGAGCGGTTCCTCGCGTCGGCCCGTGTGGTGCGTGCTGACGTCCAGGCCGGTCTCGACGCGCTCGAGGCCGTGACGGTCGGGCTGCGCAACGACCTGATGCGCGACGAGACGGTGACGGTCAGCGGCTTCGAGCGTGCCGTGCGGCTCGGCAACGGTGAGGGGCTGTACGAGGGGCTCTCGGCCCTAGGCTTCGTCCGCGTCGTGGACACGTCAGACACGAACCGCTTCGAGCTCGCCGTGCGCGACGAGCTGCGAGCTGCCGGCAGGGACGCGATCGCCGACAGCTTCGTCGTCCACCCGGAGACCACGCACCCCGACAGGTTCGTCGTCGAGCTCGTCGAGCCGTACGAGGGCAACGAGGCCGCCGCGGGCTTCGACCTCGGCACCGACGCCACCCGTCGCGTGGCGGTCGAGGCGGCCCGGGACCGTGGCGAGGGTGCTGCCACCGAGCCCCTCGTGCTGGTCCAGGACCAGGACCTCGACGGCCAGATCGCTCCACGCTCCGTGCTGCTGGTGTTCCCGATGTACGCCACCGGCGAGGTGCCGGTGACCGCACCGGGCCGCCGCCGGCACTTCTCCGGGATGGTCTCCGCCGTCATCCAGGTCCGCAGCGTCGTACGCGCGGCCACGGACCCGTCGCAGCCCGTGGTGGTCGCGATCTACGACGTCGGCGAGACGGCTGCCCGCCCGCGCGCCACGGTCACCGAGGACGACCGTCTGTACCGGTCGCACCCGGACGACCCTCGCCTCCTGCCTGGCGCCGAGGACGAGCCGCTGCGGGTCGCGCTGGACCTGGACGTGGGCGGTCGCCGCTGGCGGATGTTCGTCGCTGCGGGCGAGGGCTACCCGACCAGCTCCCTGTGGCTGCTGCCGCTGATGGTGGCGTTGACCGGTCTGTCGATGACGGCCGCGTCGGCCGCGGCGCTGGGCAGCGCTGAGTCTGGTCGACGTCGTGCGGAACGTCTGGTCGAGGCCCGCACGGGCGAGCTGCGGACGCTGCTCGCCAACGCGCCGGACCCGACGGTGGTCGTCGACGCGGACGGCGTGATCACCTACGTCAGCGCCCAGATGGAGGCGCTGCTCGGGCACACCCCCGAGGAGCTCGTGGGTCGCAACGTCGACGTGCTCGTCCCCGACGACGTGCGGGCGCACCACGGCGAGCTGCGGACGGGCTTCATCCATGCCGCCGGCGATGCGCGGTCGATGGCGCGCACCCGCGACGTGCGAGCGCTGCACCGCGACGGTCACTTCGTGGAGGTCGACGTCAGCCTGAGCCCGTTGCCGGCCGACCCGCTCGGCGGTGTCGGGGTGCGTGTGATCGCGTCGCTGCGAGACGTCACGGAACGCCGCGAGGCGATCAGGCGCGCGCTGGAGCTCGACGACCAGCGGCGCACGTTCATGCGGACGGTGTCCCACGAGCTGCGCACACCCCTGACCTCCATCGACGGCTTCGTACGGGTGCTGCGCCTGCTCGGTGATGACGTGACGTCCGAGAACCGCGACGACTACCTCGAGCGGATCCAGCGCAACACGATCGGGCTACAGCGCCTGATCGAGGACATCATCGACTTCAACCGGATGGACCGCGGCGGTGCCACGGCGAACCCGGTCCCCGGCGACCTCGCATCCGTCGCACACGAGGTCGTGGCGCAGCTGGGGCCGGTGCTGGAGTCGCACGTCGTGGTCGTCGACGCCCCCGAGCCCGCGCCGGCCATGCTGGACGAGACCGCGACGACGCGGGTGCTCAGCAACCTGCTCGTCAACGCCGTGCGCTACAGCCCGCACGGCAGCACCATCCGCGTCGAGGTGGTCGGTGGGCCGCAGCCCTCGGTCGTGATCAGTGACGAGGGCCCGGGCATCCCTGTCGAGGATCGGGAGCGTGTGTTCGAACGGTTCTGGCGCGGCAGCGGCGAGCACGTGCTGCGCAGCTCGGGCACCGGCATCGGTCTGGCCGTGGTCGCCGAGCTCACCGAGGCCCAGGGTGGCACGGTCACGATCGACGAGGCGCCGGGCGGCGGGGCCCGCGTGACCGTCGTGTTCGCACCGGTCGCGCTCGACGAGGCCGCCGTCGCGGCCTCCAGGCAGGCGGAGGAGTGACCGACCGACGCTCACGTCGCGGCGGTGGGTGGTTCATCTCCTACGCTTCGTGACCAGCGATGGAGAGCCTGTGTCGAAACGCATCCTGGTGGCAGATGACACCGAGGACATGCGCGTGCTGCTGCGCATCGTGCTCGGCCGGGCTGCGTTCACGATCGCCGCGGAGGCCACCAACGGCACCGAGGCCTGGGCCGTGTGGGAGGCTGAGCGCGACGAGGGCTTCTACGCGGTGATCCTCGACCAGCGGATGCCGGGTCTGACCGGCCTCGAGGTCGCGCGGCGCATCCTCGCGGAGCGACCGGAGCAGCGCGTGATCCTGTTCAGCGCGCATCTGGACGAGGCGCTGCGGGCCGAGGCCGAGGCGATCGGCGTCGACGCGATCGTCGACAAGGACGAGCTCATCGGTCTGGCGAGCCATCCGGCGTTGGCAGCCTGACACCGTGCGCGTGCACGGTGCCTACGCTCAGGCCTCCCGACCCACGGAGCCGTGTTGAGCCAGGACGCACAGGTGCGCGCCGAGCAGCCGTCGAGCCAGCCCGAGATGGTGGTCATCACCGGGATGTCCGGTGCCGGGCGCACCAACGTGGCGAAGGTGCTGGAGGACGAGGACTACTTCGTCATCGACAACATGCCGCCCCCGTTGATCAGCCGCGTGGTCGAGCTCGCCTTCGCGCCCGGCGCTTCGGTGCGGCGGCTGGCGCTGGTGGCCGACGTGCGCGGGCGCGAGTTCTTCGGCGACCTCGCCGCGGCGGTGCAGGAGCTGCAGCAGGGCCACGAGGCCAACGTGCGGCTCGTGTTCCTCGAGGCCGACGACGCGACGTTGGCGGCGCGGTTCAACGAGACCCGTCGTCGTCACCCCGCAGCCGAGGCGGGCGACGACGTGCGCGCCGGCATCGCCAAGGAGCGCGCCCTGCTCGCGGAGCTCCGGGGCCAGGCCGACCTCATCATCGACACCTCCGACAGCAACGTGCACGAGCTGCGCGACCGCGTGACCCGGCTGCTCGGCAGCGAGGACACCGGGACCCTGCGGGTCAAGGTCGTCTCGTTCGGCTTCAAGTACGGAGCCCCGCGGGAGGCAGAGGTCGTCATCGACGTGCGCTTCCTGCCCAACCCGCACTGGATCCCGGAGCTGCGCGAGCACAACGGGATGCAGCAGCCGGTGCGCGACTTCGTGCTCGGGCACGACGCCACCGGCCCGTTCCTCGAGCGCTTCAAGGGCCTGCTCGACATGCTCGTGCCCGGCTACGAGGCAGAGGGCAAGCGCTACCTCACCATCGGGATCGGCTGCACGGGTGGCAAGCACCGCTCGGTGGCCATCACGGAGGAGATCGGCGCGCACCTGCGGGCCTCCACCGATCTGGAGATCCGTGTCCAGCACCGAGACCTGGGCAACGAGTGAGCGCGCCCCACGCATCGACGCCGCTCCTCGCCCGAGCGGTGGCGCTCGGCGGCGGGCACGGTCAGGCGCGCACGCTGCGGGCGCTCGTCCACGTCGCGGCGCACGTCACGGCCATCGCGACGGTCGCCGACGACGGCGGGTCCTCGGGCCGGCTGCGGCGTGACCTCGGCGTGCTGCCGCCCGGTGACCTGCGCATGGCGATGTCGGCGTTGAGCACCCGTCCGGACCTCGAGGCGCTGCTCGAGTACCGCTTCGCCGCCGGCGAGCTCGAGGGGCACAGCCTCGGCAACCTCATCATGGTGGCCCTGCAGGACATCGAGGGTGGCGTCGTGCCGGGGCTCGACCGGCTGACCTCGCTGCTCGGCCTGGGCCACCGTGTGCTGCCCTCGACCACCGCGAACCTCGACCTCGCAGGGACCGGCCCCGACGGTCCGATCGTGGGCCAGGCCGCGATCGCCGGCACCGTGGGCGTGCGCGACCTGCGGCTCGTCGGTGAGGACCCGGTCGTCGCGCCCGAGGCCGCGGAGGCGATCGCCGCCGCCGAGCTGGTCGTGCTCGGCCCCGGCTCGGTGTGCACCTCGATCATCCCGAACCTGCTCGTGCCGGGCATCGCCGCCGCGCTGGCCGGCAGCGACGCGCCCGTCGTGCTGGTCGCCAACCTCGACGAGCAGCGCGGTGAGGGGGAGGGGCGTGGCCTCGCGGACCACCTCGAGCTGATCCGCGCCGCCGCGCCCGACGTGCGCATCGACCACGTGATCCTGCACGAGGGGCCCGTGCCGACCAGCAACCGCCCGACGCTGGTCGCCAGCCGTGCGCTCGGGGAGGGGACGCAGGGGATCGTGCGCGCCGCCGTCGCCGACGCTGCCGGCGGACACGACCCGGCGGCGTTGGCGCAGGTGCTGCGTCGGCTCGTCTCGCCCGACGCGGGCTGAGCATGACGGTCAGCGGGGCCACCGACCGGGTGCGTCAGGAGCTCGGTGCGCTCCCGGTCGACGACCGGGTCGAGGTCGTCGTCGCCGAGCTCGGTGCGCTGCTGCGAGCTGCCGGGACGCTGGTGCGCCGGCAGGACGGCTGGGGCCTCGAGCTCGTCACCGGCACGGGGGCCGTCGCCAGACGCGCACACCATCTCGTGCGCGCCATCGGGGGTGAGCCGATCGTGTTCGTGCGCGAGGCCACCAACGTCGCGCGCCGCACGTACGGCGTGGTGCTCGAGGCGGACCAGGCGGGCGGGATCGGACGAGCGGTCGGCCTGCTAGACCTCGAGGGCCGACCGTGCACGACCGCACCGCCGGACCTTGAGGCCCACGCGGCGGCGCTGGTTCGCGGCGCCCTGCTCGGCGCCGGGTCCGTCTCGCCGCCGAACCGCGAGCCGCACCTGGAGCTGCGCACCTCCCACGAGGACACCGCGCAGCAGCTCGCGCGCGCCGTCCACGCTCTGGTCGGCACCACCCCGAGCGTCGGCAGCACCAGCACCGGCCACCGGGCCACGGTGAAGTCGCGCGCCACGATCGAGGCGTTGCTCGCCGCGCTGGGTGCGGCCAACGCCGCAGCCGCCCACGCCGAGCAGCGCCAGCGTCGCGGGCTGCGCGGCGCCGCACAGCGCCTCGCGAACGCCGACGCCGCCAACGTCCGGCGGGCCGTCGACGCGGCCGGCTCCCAGGTCCAGGTCGTCGAGCAGGCCCTCGAGGTGGCGGGCTGGGACGGGCTGGGGGAGGACCTGCGTGAGGTGGCCCTCGCGCGCCTCGCCAACCCCTCTGCCTCGCTGGCCGAGCTGGGTGCGCTGTGCGACCCGCCCGTCGGCAAGTCCGCCGTCCACCGCCGGCTGGGCCGGCTGCGCGCGATCGTCGAGGACGCCGGTCCGGGCTGAAGGGGCTGACCCGGCCATGCAGCGCACGGGGTCTGCATCCTGACGGAGCCCGCCGGTAGCGTCGCGCGCGTTCCTTCAGCCACCACATCCACTCTCCTCAAGGAGTACCCACATGGCTCTGCGCGTCGCCGTCAACGGCTTCGGTCGCATCGGTCGCAACCTGTTCCGCGCTGTCAAGCAGCGCGAGATGGACATCGACTTCGTCGCCATCAACGACCTCACCGACCCGGCAGCTCTCGCGATGCTGCTGAAGTACGACTCGGTGCACGGCCGCTACGACGGCACCGTCGAGGTGGGTCCGGACGGGCTCGTCGTCGATGGTGACGCCCTGAAGGTGTTCTCCGAGCGTGACCCGGCCAACCTGCCGTGGGCCGACCTCGGTGTGGACGTCGTGGTCGAGTCGACCGGCTTCTTCACCAAGCGCCCCGACGCCCAGAAGCACCTCGACGCTGGCGCGAAGAAGGTCCTGATCTCGGCTCCGGCCACGGACCCGGACGTCACCATCGTCTTCGGTGCGAACGAGGACGAGTACGACGCCGCGAACCACAACATCATCTCCAACGCGTCCTGCACGACGAACTCCGTCGTGCCCATGGCGAAGGTGCTCGACGAGGCCTTCGGCATCGACAAGGGCCTGATGACGACGATCCACGCGTACACGGGTGACCAGAACATCCACGACGCGCCGCACTCGGACCCGCGCCGCGCCCGCGCCGCCGCGGTCTCGATCATCCCGACCTCGACCGGTGCTGCGCGCGCCGCGTCGCTGGCCCTGCCGCAGCTCAAGGGCAAGCTCGACGGTGGCGCGCTGCGCGTGCCGATCCCGGACGGCTCGATTACCGACCTGACGCTGAACCTCGGTCGTGAGGTCACCGCAGAGGAGGTCAACGCCGCGCTGAAGGCTGCGGCCGACGGCCCGCTCAAGGGCATCATGGAGTTCTCCATGGACCCGCTGGTCTCGATCGACATCGTCGGCAACCCGCACTCGTGCATCGTCGACGGTCTGTCCACCCAGGCCATCGGCAACCTCGTGAAGGTCATGGGCTGGTACGACAACGAGTGGGGCTACTCCAACCGCCTCGCCGAGCTCATCCTGCACGTCGGCGCCTGATTCGCAGGTCGCTCCGACGCGTTCTCGCGGACCCCGCACATTCGTGGTGCGGGGTTCGCGCGTTTCGGTCGGCGCTTGTGCGCTGGAGGGGCTGTGACGGGTCGGGATGTCACAGGGGGTTCGTAGAGTTCTCGACATGACCTCAACCCCTGCTCCGAACCCCGCACCCGGCCCGGCCTCGCCGCTGGCCGAGCTGTCCGCGATCGCGGACCAGCT
>JBFGFG010000025.1:0-13214 GCA_041579655.1 Nitriliruptoraceae bacterium | reverse complement strand
CCCTGCAGCATGCAGGAGCCTCGCACACATGGTCGGCACGAGCGCCCACCGCTTGAGGTTCATGTGGTTGGTGGGGCGTCAGCAAGCGCTTGTTCGTACGCGCCCTCCGGCGCCTGCTGGCCCGTCCAGACCGCGAACGAGTCGGCCGCCTGGGCCACCAGCATCGCGGTCCCGTCGTGCGCCACGGCGCCCCGGTTCCGGGCTGCGGCCACGAACGGCGTCGTCCCCTGCCCGTACACGAGGTCGTGCGCGACCTGCCCCGGGCGCAGGTCCATGAACGCCGGCGGCAACGGCTCGCCCTTCATGCCGAGCACGGTGGCGTTCACCACGACGCGGGCCTCACGGATCGCCGCGAGCACACCGCTGTCGGCGAGGTCCAGCCCGCGCGACCATGGGGCGCCGGCCGTGTGCCCCAGCTCGCCGAGCACCTGCGCCTCGTCGTGGCGTCGCCCGATGACGGCGACGTCCGCGCCGGCACGCCCGAGCGCGACCACCGCGGCGCGTGCAGCACCACCGGTCCCGAGCACCACGGCCATGCTGCCCGAGAGCCCCTCCACCGTGTCGGCGAGCACACGGCCCAGCCCGGTGGTGTCGGTGGTGGTCCCGTGCAGCACACCGTCACGCCACACCAGCGTGTTCACGGCGCCGACCAGCTGCGCCTCCTCGCTCAGCTCGTCGCACAGCGCGTGCACGGCGAGCTTGTGCGGCACCGTCACGTTGGCACCGGCCGCACCGGCCGAACCGAGCGCCGAGACGACGGTCGGCAGGTCAGCCGGCGCGACCGGCAGCGCGAGGTAGACGAGGTCCAGCGCCAGCGCGCGGAACACCGTGTTGTGCAGCCGCGGCGAGAGCGAGTGCGCCACGGGGTGTCCGAGCAGCGCGACCGGACGCGTGCCGGCACCGGGCCACAGCACGCTCGCCGGCCGCGGCGGCCTCACAGGCAGTTCCCCGCGGCGCGGAACTCGGCCACGTTGCGGTTGTGCTCGGCGAGGGTGGCGGCGAACACGTGCTGTCCGTCGCACTCCGGCGTCAGCACGTAGTAGGTGTGCGTGGTGGTGGCCGGGTTCAGCGCCGCCTGCAGCGACGCCGCGCCGAAGCCGCTGATCGGCGTCGGCGGCAGCCCGTCCACGCCGTAGGTGTTGTACGGCGAGTCGACGTTGGTGTCCTCGTTGAGGACGCGCTCCTTCCACTGCCCGAGCGCGTACAGCACCGTCGCGTCGATCTGCAGGCGCATGCCGGCGTCGATGCGGTTGTAGATCACCGATGCGACCGTCTCGCGCTCGGAGTCCACGCGGGTCTCACGCTCGACCAGCGAGGCGATCACCATCGCGTCGTACACGTCCAGGCCGCGCTCGGCCAGCGCGGTGCGCTCGTCGTCCGAGATCAGCTGCAGCTGCCGGTCGAGCTGCGTGACCATGCGCTGCAGCACCGTCACCGCGTTCGCGCCAGCGGGCACGTTGTAGGTCTCGGGGAACAGCAGCCCCTCGAACGGGTAGCGCACCTCGGGGCCGAAGCCTGCCGGGTCCGGCAACCCCTCGGGCAGCACCAGCGGCGCCTGCCCGTCAAGCTGCGCGGCGAGCACGGACTCGAGGTCCGCCACGGTGATGTCGTCGAACTGCTCGGCGATGCGCTCGAGGGTCAGCACCTGGCTGAGCCCCTCCTCCACCCGGAAGCTGGTCTCGGGCGCCTTCTTCGGGCCGGCGCGGAACACCGCGACCACGTCCTCGGCCGCCATGTTGGTCGTCAGCTCGTACGTGCCGGCCGCGAGGGTCGAGTAGAAGCCGTCGCTGCGGGCGTACAGGTCGAAGCTGCTCGCCCTCCGCACGACGCCGGCTGCCTCGAGCTGCTCGGACAGCTCCGAGCGCCCCACACCGCGCTCGACCTCGAACGAGACCGGCTCCTGCGGGCCGTCCGGCTCCGCCTCGAGCTGGGAGTTCGCCCAGCGCAGACCGCCGAACGCCGCCATCGACAGCAGCGCGAGCACGACCAGGAAGACCTTCGAACCTCGGGACAGCTCCACGTCTGGTGACTCCTCGTCGGTGGCACAGGGTGCCGGTGTGTCGATGTGCGTGTGTGGTGGGCCGTCAGCGGCGCACGGCGTGGGCGTCGAGGACGCCGAGCAGGATGATGCCAGCCGCGACGGTGTCGATGCGCTCCTTGCGCTCGGCACGTGACGCGTCCGCGCTGATCATGAGCCGTTCCGCCTCGACCGTGGTGAGCCGTTCGTCCCACAGCGCCACGGGCAGCCCGCTCGCGTCTCGCACCTCGTCGGAGAGCCGCCGGGCGCGGGTCGCCGACGCGGTCTCGCGACCGGACATGTCGCGGGGCCAGCCCACGACGATGCCGACGACACCCTCCTCCTGCGCCACCGCAGCGACGTCAGCGGCGATGGTCTGCAGGTCACGCGCGTGGTCGACGGGCAGCACCTTGAACGGCGAGCCCACCACCTGCATCGGGTCCGACAGCGCCAGCCCCACCCGGACATCGCCAGGGTCGACCGCCAGCAGCCGGCCCGTCAGCGGCAGGGTGTCCCCCGGCCCGAAGGTCACGTGGGCACGTTCTCGCGCGCCAGCCGTGCGGCCAGCTCGAGCGCCTCGGGCAGCTTCTCGCCGAGCTTGCCGCCGGCCTGGATGAGGTCGCCCTTGCCACCGGCGCCACCGCCGACCAGCTGGGCCGCGGGGTGCAGGATCGGGCGCGGCTCGACGCCGGCGTCCACGAGGTCCTGGGTCAGCGCGCACACCAGCTGCGCCTTGCCGTCATCCGTGGCCGCACCGAGCACGACCACCGCGCGGCTGCCGAGGTGTCCCCGGACCTCCAGCGCGACCTGTCGCAGCTCGTTGGGGTTGGCGACGTCCACGACGGCGGCCACCACGGCCAGGCCGTCGACGCGCTCGGCGTCGTCGGCCAGCGCCTTCGCGCTGCCGGACAGCGCCGTCGCGCGCACCTTCTCGAGGTCCTTCTCGACGCTGCGCAGCCGCTCCATCAGCGTCGTGACACGGTCGATCGCCTCGCTCGTGGGCGCGCCGAGCACGCGCGCGATCTCCTCGGCGATGTGGATCTCGTTGCGGGCGTACTGGTAGGCGTCCTCGCCGGTCAGCGCCTCGATGCGGCGCGTGTTGGAGCCGATCGACTCCTCGCGGATGACGTAGATGTTGCCGATGGTGGCGCCGGACGGGACGTGCGTGCCGCCGCACAGCTCCTTCGAGAACTCACCGATGGTGACCACGCGCACGGTCTGGCCGTACTTGTCGCCGAAGTTCGCGACCGCACCGGCGGCCTTCGCCTCGTCCAGCGGCATGATCTCGGTGACCACGCGGGGGTCACGCAGCACGCGCGCGTTGATGGTGCGCTCGATGTTCGCGAGCTCCTCGGCGGTGACGCGCTCGAAGTGCGGGAAGTCGAAGCGGAGGCGTCCGGGCTCGTTGAGCGAGCCGGCCTGCTGCGCGTGGCTGCCCAGCACCTCCTTCATCGTCGCGTGGAGGATGTGCGTGGCGGAGTGGCTGCGGCCGGTCGCGGTGCGACGCTGCTCGTCCACGGCGAGCTCGGCGAGCTGGCCGGGGGTGACCTCGCCGGCCTCGACCACCACGCGGTGGCTCTGCACGCCCTCGATGGCGTTCTGGGTGTCGATCACGCGCAGACGTCCGGTCGGCGTGGTGATGACGCCGTGGTCGTCGACCTGGCCGCCACCCTCGGCGTAGAACGGCGTGCGCGCCACCACGATCTCGAGCTCGTCGCCCTCGGACGCGCTGTCGAGCAGCCCCCCGGGGCTCAGCAGCGCCCCGAGCTCGGCCTCGGCCGTCAGCTGACTGTGGCCGAGGAAGTCGGTCGGGCCCACCAGGCCGGCGGCCTCGCGGTAGACGTCCACGGAGACGCCGCTGCCGCCCTTCTTCGCGGCGGAGCGCGCGCGCTCGCGCTGCTCCTCCATCAGGGCGTCGAACGCGTCGCGGTCGAGCGTCAGCCCGGCGTCTGCGGCGATCTCGGCGGTGAGGTCGATCGGGAAGCCGAAGGTGTCGTGCAGCTCGAACGCGACGTCACCGGCGAAGGTGTCCTTGGACTTCGCGATCGCCGCCTCGGCGCGCGCGAGGCCCTGGTCGACGACGCGCGAGAAGTCGGACTCCTCGGCGGTCGCGACACGCGTGATGAGGTCACGCTGGGCCACGAGGTCCGGGTACGCGCCGCCCATCACCTCGATCACCGCGTCGATGAGCGCCGGGACGACCGGGTCGGTGGTGCCCAGCAGACGGGCGTGGCGCACCAGTCGACGCAGCAACGAGCGCAGCACGTAGCCGCGGCCCTCCTTGGAGGGCAGCACGCCGTCCGCGATCAGGAACGCCGTCGAGCGCGCGTGCTCGGCCATCACCTTGAGGCTGACGTCGGACTCGGCGGCAGCACCGACGGCGACGCCGGTCAGCTCGCTGGCCTTGGCCAGCAGCGGGACGAACAGGTCGGTCTCGTACAGCGTCGGGACGTCCTGCATGATCGTCGCGAGCCGCTCGAGCCCCAGACCGGTGTCGACGTTCTTCGCCGGCAGGTTGCCGACGACCTCGCCCTTCTCGTCGCAGAGGAACTCCGTGAACACGCAGTTGTAGTACTCCACGAACCGCTCGTCATCGACGGCCGGGCCGCCGTCCTGGCCGTACTGCGGGCCCTTGTCGTAGAAGAACTCGGCGCAGTGCCCGGCGGGTCCGGCCGTGCCGGTCCACCAGAAGTTGTCCTTGCCGAAGCGCTGGATGCGCTCGGCCGGGATGTCGGTCTCCTCGAGAATCAGCGCGACCGCCTCGTCGTCCTCGAGGTGCGCCGACGCCCAGATGCGCTCCGGGTCGAGCCCGTAGTGCTCGGTCGACAGCTCCCACGCCCAGCGGATCGCCTCGCGCTTGAAGTAGTCGCCGAAGCTGAAGTTGCCGAGCATCTCGAAGAACGACAGGTGCCGCGCGGTGCGCCCGACGTTCTCGATGTCGTTGGTGCGCACGCACTTCTGCGCGCTGACCAGACGGGGGGCCGGCGGTGTTGCGTCGCCGTTGAAGTACGGCACGAACGGCAGCATGCCGGCGATGTTGAGCAGCACCGTGGGGTCCTGCGGGATCAGCGGCGCGCTGGGCATGCGCATGTGCCCCTTGCCCTCGAAGTAGGACAGGAACGTCTCGCGGATGGTGTTGGTGTCCACGTCAGGCCTCGGGGGGAGTTTCGGTCGCGTCGGTGTCGGGCGCGTCGTCGCGGCCGAGCTGTGCGATGTCGCGCATGGAGGGCACGCCGTAGCGCTCGCGCATCTCGGCCTCGCGCAGCTGCGCGTGGTCGCGACCGGCCTCGAGCGCCGCCTTGAACCGGGAGGTGCTGCTGCCCACGCGACGGCCGGCGCGCTCGGCGACGGCACCGGGCGTCGCCGCCTCGGTGATCGCGTCGACCTTGCGCAGCACGCGCATGCCGAGCACCAGGCCGAAGCCCAGCCCCAGCAGGGCCCAGAAGGTCCGCCTGATCACTGCTCGCCCCGGTACGCCTTCACGGCGCGGCCGGTGCCGACCGCGAGCGCCGCGGCCTTGATCAGCGGGTTGCTGACCGTGGCGTGCACGACGCCGACGAGCTGGTCCGTCGTGTGCGTGATCGACTGCACGCCGGCGATGATCGTGTCGACGCGCGCCAGCTCGACGTTGACGCCGACGACCGTCTCGTTCGCGCTCGCGAGCAGGTCGATGGTCTGGTCCGTCGCGTCGTCCACGAGCTTGGTCGCGCTCTCCAGCAGCGCCAGCACCTTGAACAGCGCCACGACCAGGGCGATCACCAGCACCCCCCAGAACACGGCTGCGACGATGACGGCGATGTCGGTCGCGTTCAACGTCAGCTCCTGGATAGGGGTGGGAGGGCCGTGAGCCTAGTCCCAGACCACGCGTCGGCCATCAAGCCCGCGGGTCAGGGCGCGGGCGGGGCCGCGTAGCGGTCAGGCCACCAGGCGTGCAGCCGCGCGGCGAGGCCGCCCTCGTGACCGTGGGAGGTCGGCTCGTACAGGCGCAGCCGGTCCACCAGCGCGTCCGGCAGGTGCCGCTGGCCGCTGAAGGCTCCCGGCGCGTCGTGCGGGTAGACGTAGCCCTTGCCGCTGCCGATCTGGGCGGCGCTCTTGTGGTGCGCGTCGCGCAGGTGCGCCGGGATCGGCTCGTCGCCGTGGCGGCGTACCGCGTCCTTCGCCCGCCCGATCGCCGTGGTCACGCTGTTGGACTTCGGCGCCGTCGCCAGCGTCAACGCACAGTGCGCGAGCGCGAACTCCGCTTCCGGCAGCCCGACCTTCTCCAGCGCGTCGAACGCCGCCGTCGCGGTCGGCAGCGCCAGCCGGTCGGCCATCCCCACGTCCTCGGACGCGAAGATCACCATGCGCCGCGCGATGAACCGTGGGTCCTCGCCGCCCTCGAGCATGCGGAACAGCCAGTACAGCGCCGCGTCCGGGTCGCTGCCCCGCATCGACTTGATGAACGCGCTGACGATGTCGTAGTGCTGGTCGCCGGCCTTGTCGTAGCGGAACCGCCGCTGCGCGACGTCGACCGCCTTGACGTCCAGCGGGGTGCCGTCGCGGTGCGCCGCGGCCGCCACCTCCAGCGTGGTCAGCAGCATCCGGGCGTCACCAGCTGCGAGGTGCACCAGGTGCGCCTTCGCCTCGTCGGTGAGGCTGACCCGTCCGTCGAGGCCCTTCGGCGCCGACACGGCCCGGTCCAGCAGCGCCAGCAGGTCGTCGTCGTCCAGCGCCTCCAGCCGCACCAGCCGGCAGCGCGACAGCAGCGCGTCGTTGAGCTCGAAGAACGGGTTCTCGGTGGTCGCACCGACCAGCAGCACCCAGCCCGCCTCGACGCCCGGCAGCAGCGCGTCCTGCTGCGCCTTGGTGAAGCGGTGGATCTCGTCGAGGAACAGCAGCGTGCGGCGACCCGTGAGGTCCAGCCGCGTGCGGCCCTCCTCGATCACGCGGCGCACGTCCTTCACGCCCGCCGTCACCGCGGACATGTCGACGCGCTGCGCCTTGACGCAGCTCGCGATCACGTGGGCGATCGACGTCTTGCCGGTGCCGGGCGGCCCCCACAGCAGCAGGCTCGTGGGCAGCACGCCGTCGTCCAGCGCCAGCCGCAGCGGCGTGCCCGGCCCCAGCACGTCGGACTGCCCGACGAGCTCGGCCGGCGTCTCGGGGCGCATGCGCGCGGCCAGCGGCGCTGACGACGAGGCGCTGGAGCGCACCGGCGTCGGCTCGTCGTCGAGGTCATCGAGCGGCAGGGAGTTGGTCATGCCCGCGACGGTACTTCCGTGGCTCTGGCCTACGGTCCCCCTCCCCCGACTGGAGCACGCGATGACGGACCGATGGGTGCCCGGCGAGCGCATCGCTGGTGAGGTGGCCGAGGCCATCCTGCGCCGCGTCGACCTCGACGAGGTGCTGGCGCACGTGGACATCGACGCGCTGGTCGCCCGCATCGACGTGGACGCGCTGCTGCAGCGGGTGGACGTGGACGCGTTGGTCGCGCGCATGGACGTGGATGCCCTGTCGCGTCGGATCCCCATCGGTGACCTGGTGTCCACCGCCGACATCCAGCGCGCCGTGGACCACATCGACCTCGGCCCCGCGCTCGAACGCGCTGGCCTCGCCGACATCGTCGCCAGCTCGGTCGGACGCTCCACAATCGACACCGTGCGGCGCCGCATCGTCGAGGTGGATGCGCTGGTCGAGCGGCTCAGCGGACAGCTGCTGCGTCAGGACGTCGACAGCTGGCCCGCCGGCCCGTACGAGCTGGTCGGCGACGAGAAGGGCCCGCTCGGCACCCGTGACGCGGGCGTCGACGGCGAGGACGGCTACGACGTGGCCGGCCACTACGCCGGCCCGCTCGCGCGCATCGTGGCCACCACGCTGGACATCGCCGGCGCCGTCGGCTCGTGGTCCGTGCTGGTGACGTTCGTGCTGTCGCTGCTCGGCCGCGGGTTCGGCGTCGAGCTCGACCTCGCGGGCAGCCAGGGCAGCACCGGCTTCCTCGTCGGCCTCGCGCTGTGGATGGCGGTGTGGTTCCTGCTGCCGCTGGAGGTGTTCGGGCGCACGCCTTCGATGAGCGTGATGGGGATGCGCGTGGTGACCGCTGCGGGCGGGCCCGTCGGGTTCCGACGCACGCTCGGTCGCACGCTGCTGCAGCTGCCGTCGGTGCTGCTGCTCGGCCTCGGCTACCTCCCGATGCTGTTCGACAAGCGCCGACGCGCCGCGCACGACCTCATCGCCGGCACCGCGGTGGTGTGGGACTGGGGCGACCGCGAGGCCACCATCGGCTCACCGCTGGGACGCTGGGTCGCCGGTCACACCGAGATCGGCTGAACCTTCGGTCCACGGGCGATGAGCACGAGACCCAGCCCCAGCAGCGCCGCGCCCGCAGCGGCCAGCGACGAGGGCCGCTCCCCCAGCAGCGCGATGCCGAGCGCCGCGGCCACCAGCGGCTCCGCGAGCGTGAGCGTGCCGACCGTCGCGGGCGGCAGCTCGCGCAGCCCACGGGCGTACAGCGCGTAGCCCAGCGCCACGGTCACCAGCGCGAGCCAGAGCACCAGCACGATGCCGCGCGGCGTCGCCAGCCCGCTGACGTCGTTGCTGAGCAGCACCGCCAGCCCGGGCAGGAAGCCGACGGCGAACACCTTCGCCATCGCCGTCGTCGGCGCCATGCCGGCGTCCAGCAGCCGACGGCTCGCCACCGTCAGCACGGCGTACGCGAGCCCGGCGCCCAGCGACAGCAGCACGCCGAGACTGTCGACGCGCACCTCACCGTCCGGTGCCAGCACCAGCGCGCAGCCAGCGACCGCGAGCGCCGTCGCGTACCACCAGGTCCGGCTCGGCGTGGTGCGGTCGGCCACCCACGCGACCAGCCCGGTCAGCACGGGCGCGCTGCCGATGCCCACCACCGTCCCGACCGCCACGCCGGCACGGGCGACGCCCGTGAAGAACAGCACCTGGTAGGCGACGACGGCCAGCCCCGACACCATGAGCGCACCACGCGGCGTGCGCGTGGGCCCCGACGAGGGCGACGTAACACCGCGACCGGTGACCAGGGCCAGCACCGCCAGCGCGACCGCGCCGCCGACGACCCGGGCAGCGCCGATCGCGACCGGAGAGGCGGCGAGGTCGGCGAGCGCCTGGGACGTCCCGGTCGTGCCCCAGGTGGCGGCTCCGCCGACGACCGCGAGCGCGGCCGCGGTCCGCGGCTGCAGCGCCTTCACGCGGACACACGCGCCTCGACGTGGCGGCGCAGGCCGGCGTTCATGCGCTCGTACAGCGCGAGCACCGTGCTCTGCAGCGGCGCCAGCGGGAGCGAGCCCGGGCCGGTGAACGTCTCGTAGTGCACCAGCTCGGTGCCGTCGCCGTCGGCCGACAGCTCGAACGCGTGGACCGCGCGCAGCAGCCCGGGCACGCCACCGCCCCACGCCAGACCGCGGTACGGGTCTGCGAGCGTGAAGCGGGCTGGCAGCGGCGGGCGCGGACCGGGCAGCAACGGCAGCTGCACGAGACACGGGGCCCCGAGCGACACCCTCAGCGCGCGCAGCCCGAAGCCCGCCGCCCACGACGACCACGTCGAGGTGTCCGCCAGCACGGCGTACACCTCGGCGGGCCGCGCAGCGATGTGGATCGGTGCGGTGCGGACGTCGAGCTTCATACCGACCGGCTCACTTGCTCTTGGCGACCGGACGCAGCATCAGGCCGACGTCCTTGAGGCCGGTCTCCTCGAACGCCGCTGGGGCGTCGGTGAGCAGGCACGCGCCGGACTGGGTCTTGGGGAACGGGATGACGTCGCGGATGTTGTCACAGCCGGTCAGCAGCATCACCACACGGTCCAGACCCAGCGCGATGCCGCCGTGGGGCGGCGCGCCGTAGGTGAGGCCGCGCAGCAGGAAGCCGAACTTGTCCTGCTGCTCGTCGTCGCTGATGCCGAGGAATCGGAACACGCGCTCCTGCACGTCGCGCTGGTGGATACGCATCGACCCACCGCCGAGCTCGTAGCCGTTGCACACCACGTCGTACGCGTTGGACAGCGCGTGCTCCGGGTCGGTGTCGAAGGTGTCCATGTACTCGGGCGTCGGCGCGGTGAACGGGTGGTGCGTGGGCGTCCAGCCGACGGTCCCCACGGCCGTGCCGCGGTCCTCGACGGGCTCGAACATCGGCGCGTCCACGACCCAGCAGAACGCGTAGGTGTCCTCGTCGATCAGGCCGCGCTCGGACGCGAGGTGGTTGCGCAGCGCACCCATCAGGTCCAGCGCGAAGCGGCGCTCGCCGGCACCGAAGAACACCGCGTCGCCGGGCTTGGCGCCGGTCTCGGACTTCACGCCCTCGATCTCGTCCTCGGACATGAACTTCGTCAGCGGCGAACGCAGCGAGCCGTCCTCCTCCACGACACCCCAGGCGAGGCCCTTCGCGCCGCGACGGATCGCCCACTCCGTGGTGGCGTCGAACAGCTTGCGGGTCATCTCGCCGCCGTTGGGCAGCGCGAGCGCGACGACGCTGCCGCCGCCGCCGAGCACGCCCTTGAACACGCCGACGTTCGTCTCGGCGAACACGCCGTCGAGCGTTGCGAGCTCCATCTCGGCGATGCGAAGGTCCGGCTTGTCGCTGCCGTAGCGCGCCATCGCGTCGGCGTAGGTCAGACGCAGGAACGGGGTCTGCACCTCGACGCCGCGGGTCTCGCGCCAGACGGTGGTGATCAGCTCCTCGGTGAGGTTGATCACGTCCTCCTGGTCGCCGAAGCTCAGCTCGACGTCCAGCTGGGTGAACTCGGGCTGGCGGTCGGCGCGCAGGTCCTCATCACGGAAGCAGCGGGCGATCTGGTAGTACCGCTCGACGCCGGCGACCTGCAGCAGCTGCTTGAACAGCTGCGGCGACTGCGGCAGCGCGTACGTCTCGCCGGGGCTCAGGCGCGACGGGACGAGGAAGTCGCGCGCGCCCTCGGGCGTGGCGCGGGTCAGCATCGGCGTCTCGACGTCGAGGAAGCCGTGCTCCTCCATCACGCGACGGATGACGCTGGTCGCCTTCGAGCGCGTCTGGAGGATCGCCGCCATCGAGCCACGACGCAGGTCCACGTAGCGGTGCTTCAGACGCAGCGACTCGTCGACCTTGACGTCGTCCTCGAGCGGGAACGGCGGCGTCTCGGACTCGGCGAGCACCTCGACGGTGGTCGCGAGCACCTCGACGGCGCCGGTCTCGAGGTTCGGGTTGACCATGCCGTCGGGCCGCGCGCGCACGTCGCCGGTCACGCGGATGACCCACTCGGTGCGCAGGCTGTGCGCCATCTCGAGCGCGATCGGGTGCTCGGGGTCCGTGACGATCTGCACGATGCCGGAGCGGTCGCGCAGGTCGAGGAACACCACGCCACCGTGGTCGCGTCGGACGGCCACCCATCCAGCGAGCGTGACCTCGTCACCGGCGTGCTCAGCACGCAGCGTGCCGGCGCCGTGGGAGCGCATGGAACCGAACGGGGTGATGGAGGACACTTTGGCGGCCTGACGATGGTCGGTGCTACGGGTGCGGTCGGGAGGTTACGAGGTCGTACCCCCACGACCGACCCGACGCGCCGGATGCGCGCCCCGCGCCGTTGGTCAGACGCGGCTGCGGATGTGGGCGATGAGGTCCGCCTCGGTGACGGTGACCTGGTCGCCGGACACGAGGTCCTTCACGGCGACGCTGCCGGCCGCGGCCTCGTCGTCACCGCGGATGATCACGAAGCGCACCCCGCGGCGGTCGCCGTACTTGAACTGCTTGCCGAGCTTGCCGTCGCTGACGTACAGGTCGGTGTGGATCGCGCCCTGGCGGCGCAGGTGCGTGGCGATGCGCATCGCGTCACCGCGGTGCTCGTCACCCATCACCGTGACCAGCGCGGTCGGCGCGGCCGCCGACGCCTCGGCGTCCTGTGCCTCGAGCAGCAGCAGGATGCGCTCGATGCCGAGGCTGCCGCCGGTCGCGGGGATGTCGTTCTTGCTGAACATCCCGACCAGACCGTCGTAGCGGCCACCGCCGGCGATGGACGCGCCGAGGCCGTCGTGCGCCACCTCGAACACCGGGCCGGTGTAGTAGCTGAGGCCTCGGGCGAGCACCGGGTCGAACGCGATCGCGCCGCCGGCGAGGTTGGGCGTCGTCAGCTCGAGCACGGTGTCGACCTCGGCGAGGCCCTCCGTGCCGAGCGCGCTGCCGCCGATGCGCTCGCGCAGGGTTGCTGCGACGTCGCTGGACGCGAGGTCAGTGGCCAGCGCCTCGACGGCGTCGTCCGCGACGCCGCGCCCGCGCAGCTCCTTCGCCACGCCCTCGACGCCGATCTTGTCGAGCTTGTCGATCGCGACCAGCGCGGTGGACTCCTGCTCGACCGGGATGCCGTACGCCTCGACCAGCCCGCGCAGCGCCTTGCGGGAGTTCAGCCGCATCGTGAAGCCGTCGAGCCCCAGCGCGTCGAGCACCTCGTTGACCGCCAGCAGCATCTCGGCGTCGGCCATCAGCGAGTCGCTGCCCACGATGTCCACGTCGCACTGGAGGAACTCGCGGAAGCGTCCCTTGCCCGGACGGTCCGCGCGCCACACCGGCGCGATCGCGAAGCGCTTGAACGGCGTGGGCAGCTCGTGCTGGTGGGCCGCGACGTAGCGGGCCAGCGGCACGGTGAGGTCGTAGCGCAGCGCGTGGTCGGCGGTCGCCGCGGCGTCCTGCTCGGCCAGCGCCTGCTCGAACTTCTCACCGCGCGCCTGGATGCGGAAGATGAGCTGGTCACCCTCGTCGCCGTACTTGCCCATGAGCGTCTCGATGCGCTCGAACGCGGGCGTGTCCATCCCGGCGAAGCCGTACGCCTCGAACACCTCGCGGATGATCGTCAGCGCCCGGTACCGGCGCGCCACCTCGTCGGGGAGGAAGTCGCGTGTGCCGGACGGCGGGTTGGTGTTGCTCGACATCGGGTGGTGCTCCTGGCGTGGCGTGGCCGGCTCGGACGGTACTCCGGCGACTGGGACGGCCCGTCAGGCCGGGTCGCACGCGCACGTCGGTCCCACTGCTGGTCAGCGCAGGAACAGGTTGTGGCGGCGTTCCTGGCCGACGGTCGTGCCCTGCCCGTGTCCCGGCAGCACCACCACCTCGTCGGCCAGCTTCATCGCGGTGCGGTGGATCTCGGCGATCAGCCGCTCACCGTCTCCCCCGGCGAGGTCGCTGCGGCCGACGCTGCCCGCGAACAGCAGGTCGCCGCTGAGCAGCAGCT